>CALIHW010000151.1 GCA_938020525.1 uncultured Granulosicoccaceae bacterium
GGATGACACGATTTCTGTCATCGACTCTGAAACCAATGAAGTGATAAAGACTATCGAAGTCGGTGAAAGACCACGCGGCGTTACCCTATCTAAAGACTTCAAATACCTTTTTATCTGCGCGTCTGATTCAGACACAGTGCAAATGATGGATATCGCTACTGACAAGATCATTCATGATTTGCCATCCGGTGAGGACCCGGAGCAGTTTGCGCTGCATCCGGATAATAAACATTTGTATATCGCCAATGAAGACGATGCCATCGCTACTGTGGTAGATATCGAAAGCCGCACAGTTGTCGCCCAGATTGATGTTGGTGTCGAACCGGAGGGTATGGCGGTCAGCTATGATGGAAAATGGGCCATTGTCACTTCAGAAACCACCAATATAGCACACTGGATTGATACCGAAACGCATGAACTGGTTGAAAACACACTGGTTGATCAACGCCCGCGTGATGCCGAGTTCACTCGTGACGACAAAGAGCTATGGGTATCATCAGAAATTGGTGGCACCGTATCTGTAATCGACACAGACTCCAAACAAATCAAGCACGTGATTAACTTCGAAATTAAAGGCATGTCTGCAGACAGAATTCAGCCGGTAGGCATTGAATTAACCGCTGATGGCAAACACGCATTTATAGCGCTGGGTCCGTCCAATCATGTCGCCGTAGTCGACCGTGCTACTTACAAACCTATCAAATACATATTGGTTGGCCGGCGAGTCTGGCACACCGCCCTGACACCGGAACAGGATAAACTCTACACCACCAACGGAGTCTCCGGTGATGTCACCGTTGTCGATGTAAAAACCCTGAAAGCTGAAAAATCTATCAAAGTTGGCCGCTTTCCGTGGGGTGCCGCCATTCTCCCGGCCGACAAGATCCCGGGCTAGGCGAACCTATCCTGTGAGTGCTCTGGTTGTAGACAACATACGCTTTAGTTACAAGCAACAGGATGCACTTAAAGGCGTCTCGCTGACGGTGGAACGCGGTACCTTTGTAGCACTGCTTGGTGCCAACGGAGCCGGTAAAACCACACTCTTCTCGATTATCACAGGCCTGTATCGAGCGCATGGTGGCAGCGTATCAGTTATGGGTCATTCGCTCGAGAAACAATCGCTGAAGGCACTTGCTGCAATGGGTGTGGTATTTCAGAAAAGCACACTGGATATGGATCTCACCGTAGGGCAAAACCTGCGCTACGCCGCTGACCTTCAGGGCATGACACGCAAAGACAGCAGGCAACAGCTGGACGCAGCTATCGAGTTACACAGCATGCAAGATTACATATCTCGCAAAGTTGGTGCTCTTAGTGGTGGTCAGCGACGACGTGTTGAGCTTGCGCGAGCACTACTACACCAACCTGTGTTGTTATTGCTTGATGAACCAACAGTAGGGCTTGATCTCGGTAGCCGACAAGACTTCGTTAATCATGTGAAGTCAATGTGTCAGACGCAACAAACCGGTGTGCTATGGGCAACCCACCTAATGGACGAAGTCGATCATCAGGATAACCTCTATCTGCTGGCAAAAGGCAACATCATTGCCAATGGCAATACAAAAACACTACTGGAAGAACACAATCAGACAGATGTAGCATCACTATTCAATCACTTGAATGTAAATGACACTGCAGGCATCAGCAAGAGCACAAGCTCTTGAAGATCGCACATGCACTTCGTTGTTTGCGCGGCGTCGCGGTACGTGAGGCACTACGATTTATCGGTCAGCGCGGCAGGTTTATTTCAGCACTCGTACGACCACTGGTCTGGTTATTTATTTTTGCCGCCGGCTTCAGGTCAGTACTCGGGATATCAATCATCCCACCGTATGAAACCTACATTTTATACGAGGAATATATAACCCCAGGTTTGTTAGGCATGATTCTACTATTCAATGGCATGCAAAGCTCACTATCGATGGTCTACGACCGGGAAATGGGTAGTATGAGTGTCTTGCTCACCACGCCATTACCCCGATGGTACCTGTTGCTTTGTAAACTATTAGCCGGTGTTTTTGTAGCGGTATTGCAAACCTACGTATTCCTGGCTATTGCCTGGTTCTGGGATATTAGACCACCACTGCACGGCTACCTGATGGTATTACCTGCACTGTTTTGCGCAGGGTTAATGTTAGGCGCACTTGGCCTGTTATTGTCTTCACTGATAAAACAGCTGGAAAACTTTGCCGGGGTGATGAACTTTGTCATCTTCCCGATGTTTTTTGCCTCATCCGCGCTATACCCGTTATGGAAAATGCAGGAGTCGAGCTTGCCATTGTACTGGTTATGTACGTTAAATCCGTTCTCTCACGCGGTGGAACTGGTGCGTTTTGCACTCTATGGAAAATTTAACTGGCTGGCACTTCTGATTGTTGCTGTCTGCACAATTGTATTTTTGGGTGCTGCTGCTATCGGCTATGATCCATCACGCGGATTCTTATCAAATAAAACTCGTGGGCGTACAGCTTAGCGCCCACTAGCAAGCCGCCCTAACAGTTAACGCGTCCTGCTCAATAAACCTATACAATAGCTGGATCAGCTAAAGAATATTCCGACAAACACCGAAGCAATTCGAAACTTGGATCAACATGCATCAGCTTTTGCTCAATCGGGATATCTACACAGAGTTTGTACAAAGCAAAATACCGCTAGCCAGTAAATTCCTCTGGTTGATTACTGCTGACATCAAAGACCTTCATGTTGAAACAGACAGTGGATTTGAACCTTTTCTTGCTGTGCTGGCCGGATTGGTGGAGCAAGGTGTCGCAGTTCGGCTGATGCACGCAAAAGAGCCTGGCCCAAGATTCCGTGAGGACTTTGATAACTACGACAGCCTGATTAACAACGAACTCTTTGAGCGTGTTCTCTGCCCGCGCATTCACACCAAAGCGATTGTTATAGATGCCGCACTAGCCTTCGTCGGCTCGGCAAATATGACAGGGGCGGGGTTAGGTGCTAAAAGTGAAAAACGTCGTAACTTTGAAGCCGGTTTTGTATTTGATGATGCTGCCCACATAGAGCAGCTTATGGGCTGGATTGACTACTTATATCTTGGTGAAGAGTGTCACGAGTGCCAACGTCGTGAATTTTGCCCTGACCCCATAATTGATTGTGCATAAGCTTATGAAGCCATAAATTTAATCCACAACCCTATCTTGCTCCAACACTTTTTCAAGTAACTCGTTCTGTGTTTTCAAGCGCAGATCAATTCGCTCCATAGTACTTTGCAGGCGAACGAAATCATCCGAGTAGCGGGTTTCCTGAGCTACCTCATTAACTTTCTGTCTCACCTGACTGGCGTACTGTCCGACCAGAGGAAGATCAATAAAGATTTTCAACACCCAGATTGCCAATGCAACAATGACGGTTGCACCGAATACCGCACCCAGACCACGAGCCAGACCGACAAGCATATTTCTCCAGATGATATGCCATGGCGAATTAAGGTATCGCATGAAGTCTTCTAGCTCGGCACTGACCAGCCTGCGCCTGGCCATTTTACCTATGCGAGCATCATCAGAATCATCGCGATTGTAGCGATCCCTTACCTGGATACGCAAAGGCCTACTTCCAGCTGAATTGCCGCGTGAGGTTATTGTGCGTTTTTGAACCATTCACAGGCCATTGCACACTTCACACCACAACCGTCAAAAAAAACAGTCCAACGCGTCAAGAAACAAGTGCAAGCCAATACCAAGCAGCAGTACCTGCGCTCTTTGACGCCAGCTGATCGATGGCCAGAACCAACTGAACACAAGCACTACAAGGTAAAACATCACAGCATAAGTGCTGTGTAACGGGTGAAAACCGATGCTGCAGCGTTCCGGGTCATATATTGGATCTGCCAGCAAATGATCCAGATCAATAATAAAAGCGCCGAGCATCCACAGGTAATTACGCCACCACTGGGGACGCCATACGGCTAATGCCACCACCAGCGGCAGAATGAAATGTAGAGCAATATGTAACAAGTGATTTTCCAGCCCGCGGATTTACAACAGTCGTTTTTTCACACGGGAGAATAATACAGGCCGATACTTTATAATTCAGCCCAACAATACAGAAGACAGGGCTACGGCATGGCGCTACCAATAGCACTACAAGGCAAACTCGACTTCCCGGTCATTGCAGCGCCGATGTTTCTGGTATCAGGCCCCGACCTGGTCTGTGCCTGTTGCCTGAATGGCATAGGCGGCACCTTTCCGGCACTCAATCAGCGTACTTCAGAGGGTTATGCCGAGTGGCTGAATGAAATAGAGGCAACGCTTGAAGGTAAATCACATGCACCCTTCGGTATCAACCTGATTGTTCATAAAACCAACCCGCGACTGGAAGCAGATCTTAAACTCACGGTTGAACACAAAGTACCGTTTGTTATCACTTCCCTGGGAGCTGTCTCCGATTTAGTCGATGCAGTACACAGCTATGGCGGTTTAGTCTTTCACGATGTCACCAACATGCGCCACGCCGAGAAAGCCATACAAGCAGGGGTAGACGGTTTGATTCTAGTCTCCGCCGGTGCTGGCGGTCACGCAGGCACCTTGCACCCGTTTGCATTTATAAAAGAAATTAAAAATAACTTCGACACCTGTGTCATTCAATCTGGCGCCATTTCAACCGGTGAGCAGGTGCTCGCGGCTAAGGCAGCAGGTGCCGATCTCGCTTATATTGGTACACGATTCATCGCTACTAAAGAAAGCATGGCAGATCAGGAATACAAAAATATGCTCGTTGCAGCGAGAGCTGAAGATATTGTCTATACACCTAAAGTCTCCGGCATACCGGCAAATTTTATTCGCCAAAGTCTCGAAGATAATGGCATTTCGCTAGATAATATCGATAACCCTGACATCGATCTGGGTAAAGAGTTAATAGATGAGGCCAAAGCCTGGAAGACAATCTGGTCAGCCGGCCACGGCGCTGGCAATATCACTGACATTCCGACAACTGCAGAGCTATGCAGTAAACTAAAAAAGGAATATCAGGATCAACTCAATGCGCTACAAGCAGAGTAATTCGCATCAACTAAATACCAGAGATAACTTATGTCCGTACTACTGAGCACAACCGACGGTACAAACTGCACCTTGCAGCTTAATCGCCCTGACAAACTCAACGCATTAAACAGAGAGATGTATGCGTTGTTAACTGACGGATTGACGGATGCCAGTAGCAACCCCGATGTAATGTCTATTGTCATTAAAGGCACACCTGATATTTTCACCGCGGGTAACGACCTTGGTGACTTTGCAGCATCCGTACGGGAAGGTGGAAAATTCGATGCACCGTTTTCCTTAATGAGCGCGATGCTCCAATGCGAAAAACCGATAATTGCATCGGTAGACGGGCCAGCCATTGGTATCGGCACCACTATGCTGTTTCACTGTGATCTTGTCTATGCGAGCCACAAGGCACGCTTTCAAACACCTTTTACAGATCTGGGTGTCTGCCCGGAGTTTGCCTCTTCTGAAACGATGCCTGCAGTCCTCGGCAGCCACAAAGCCGCACAGATGTTATTGCTCGGTGACCCGTTATCTGCAGAAGATGCAGAGCGTCACGGACTGGTCAATCAACTGGCAGAGAGCGAAGCACTTGATGAAACAGTCAGTAAAGTTGTGGCAAGGTTTGCGGCAAAATCACCAGATTCATTGAAAACATCTCGCTCTTTGCTCAGAGCACGCAATAATAGGTACCAGGAAATCATTGATCGCGAAGCTGTGGAGTTTGGTCGCTTGATGGGCACCGAAGAATTTATGCAAAAGCTTGAGAACTTTCTCAATAAAAAATAACCGAGCGCAAACGGAAAAAGTCGATGCAATTCGAACATTCATCAAAAACCAAAGAGCTGATTGCAAGAGTAGACATCTTCCTGCAAGACAACCTCTACCCGGTAGAAACAGAACTACAAGAAAGCATCGACAACGCAGAGAACCGCTGGAGTGTGCCACCCCTACTGGAAGACCTTAAAGCACGCGCAAAAGCTGAAGGTTTATGGAATTTCTTTCTGCCGGAATCAGAACACGCAATTAACAGTGAGTACAAAGGTTTCGGACTGACAAACCTCGAATACGCACCTCTATGCGAGCTTATGGGCAGATCGAGATTTGCAGGTGAAATATTTAACTGCAGTGCACCAGACACCGGCAATATGGAAGTGCTGGCGCGCTACGGTTCAGAAGCGCACAAAGACACCTACCTAACCCCGTTGCTGGAGGGCAAAATCCGCTCAGCATTCGCTATGACCGAGCCCGCAGTCGCATCAAGTGACGCCACCAACATACAAACCAGCATCGTCAAAAACGGCAACGAATATTTAATCAACGGCCATAAATGGTACATCTCCGGTGCTTGTGATCCTCGCTGCGAAATAATGATCGTCATGGGCAAGACAGACCCCGACAACCCGGACAGGCACAAACAGCAATCAATGATACTGGTGCCTATGAATACACCGGGTGTCAAAATAGTTCGACCAATGCAAGTATTCGGTAACGATGATGCACCAGACGGTCATGCGGAAGTTATATTCGACAATGTTCGTGTGCCGCCTGCAAACTTACTGTTGGGAGAAGGTCGTGGATTCGAGATTGCGCAAGGGCGACTCGGCCCTGGCCGTATTCATCACTGCATGCGATTGATTGGCCGGGCACAGCGTGTACTTGAAATGATGTGCGAACGTGCAGAGTCACGCGTTGCATTCGGTCGCAAGCTGAGCGAGCAAGGTAAGATTCGTGAAGAGATTGCACTTTCCGCCTGCGAGATAGAACAAGCCAGACTACTAACTTTAATGGCAGCAGACACAATGGACAAACAGGGCAACAAAGGTGCAAAAGAACTGATAGCGATGATTAAAATTGTCGCCCCCAATATGGCCTGCGCTGTAACAGATAGAGCCATTCAAATGTTTGGCGCCGCCGGAGTCAGCCAGGATACCATCCTTGCAGACAGCTACCTTTATGCACGAATTGTGAGAATTGTCGATGGGCCCGATCAGGTACATATAAACCAGTTAGGCCGCAATCTGATTAGAAGAATGACAGACCCCGAAGGCAACTTAAAATAAGGCCAGCAAATGTTGCGTGTTCTTGTTTCACCACAGTAGTGACTAATAATATGGCCATCGGCATTCACAAGATTGATACCGCCAAACTTAGTGAATACCTGGAGTCAGTACTGCCATGGTTTAAAGGTCCGTTAACCGCAAAAAAGTTCAGCGGTGGGCAGTCCAACCCTACATTTCAAATAGAA
Organism: uncultured Granulosicoccaceae bacterium; assembly: GCA_938020525.1. GTDB lineage: Bacteria > Pseudomonadota > Gammaproteobacteria > Granulosicoccales > Granulosicoccaceae. The sequence goes on from CALIHW010000151.1 coordinate 7,252, forward strand.
GCTGACAGCGACACTTATGTATTACGCAAGCAACCACCGGGGAAGCTTTTAAAATCTGCTCATGCTGTCGATCGCGAATATAAAGTGATGCACGCACTGGCAGATACTTCGGTACCGGTGCCTGTCATGCACCATCTCTGCGAAGACCGCGAAATAATCGGATCGCTATTCTTCTTGATGGAGTACATTCCAGGACAAACTCACTGGGATTGCAAATTGCCTGAACAAAGCAATAACGAACGAACACAAACCTACGATGAAATCAATCGTGTACTGGCGGCATTACATGAAGTTGATTTAGAAGCCACCGGTTTAAGCGACTACGGTCGACCCGGAAACTACTACGCACGTCAACTCAAGCGCTGGACAGAGCAATACCAGGCTACCGAGTTTGAAGCTATCCCGGACATGAACTGGATTATCGATTGGCTGAAGGAACACGCTCCTGATGATGACGGCAGAGTCTCACTGGTGCACGGTGACTTCAGGCTCGATAACCTCCGATACCACGAGACCAGGCCTGAGGTAAGTGCCGTACTCGACTGGGAGTTATCAACACTTGGTCATCCCTTTACTGATCTCGCCAATCACTGCATGCAACAAAGACTCCCTGCTTCAGAAAGCCATCTTTCAGGCTTGGCTGGTGTCAATTTAGAAGCCCTGGGTATTCCAACCGAACGGGAATTCATAGAACGCTACTGTGAACGACGTGGAATTGAAAAAATAGAACATTGGAATTTCTATCTTGCATTCAGCTTTTTCAGACTAGCAGCAATTCTACAAGGCGTCGCATATAGAGGGAGAGCCGGCAACGCCTCCAGTGATGCCGCCGTTAGTTTATTTAGATTAGTCACCCCACTCGCGTCGATGGCTAAATCAATTGCGACCGAGGCAGATACCCTCTAGCTGGTAAGCTATGCGGGAAGTTCGTTGGCCTACGTCGAATCCAAACCTAATCAATAACGGTTACGCAGCATGGCGGCTGTGGCTTCGAGGCGTGTTACCGAACTTTCCAAACAGCCTACTAACTGACTAACGGAAGCACCCGCCACCTTTACCAAGTCTTGAGGTATCACTACCCGTTTCAACCATGATTGAGCCACAGTACTTTATTACAACACCTGTTTGTCTCTGTAGAAAATAGTTAACCTGGCAGTTTGTCGAACCAGGTTGATCTCATCGAATTCCACTTGCTGAATATCCAATCCCGTTTTCTGATTAAGATCAGCTATTAGCTCATCGGATTTTTCCGGTTTTAGAAGATCCAGTTCGTTATACAAAATTCGTTTAGTTGAATATCCATTGCTGTTAGCAGTTATCTCCGCAATTGAGATTCCGAGAATAACCAATACATTCAAAACAATAACCAACAAAGTAAAGTTGGAAGATAAATACAATGTATTCATGAAAGGGATAGTGATAAAAACAAAAATATAGGTCATTTGTTTTAACGGAATTATCTCGGTTCGGTATCTCAACAGTGAAAAAATCGCGAATAAGCCGAACCCCACCCCGACAGACAGTTCAATATCCCGTAGTAGTGCAGATATGAACACCATCAGTACACTGAAAGTGTAGAAAGTAAAAATGTAGTATCCGCTTGATTTGTTGTAACGACGATAGATAAGCTCGACTATCGCTATAACAGTCACAGCATTCAATATAAGTGCTGGCAATAACTGTTTTATCATACGCTCGGATCACTGCTGTGGAAGAATTCGATTTGTATTGATGGAAGTTAATTCTCATACCTTATGTAAGCAGAAATTACTGCCAGCCTACTTTCTCATGATAGCGCATTCACTTTCGGACGAATAGCTGTGCTCGACTGATCTTCGAGCTGTACCAACGTGTATTCTCTGTTTCAAAGAGCAACACACCTCCTGCATATCACGATTCGGTTCGAACGCTTGTTTTGCAAAGCCCTAGACCTTTCAAAGATCTGCTGGACCCTAAAGACTGTGTCCAGCGTGCCTGGCGACTAGAAAGCCTCGATCATAATCGATCAGATTTTATAGAGCACACATCGGCGAATGCAGCCATGTCAATGAAAACATTGGCGCAAGCTTGAACAGGTCGTGGTCTAACCCAATCTATAGAAAGCACCCACCCAAAAAATATGCGTCGCAGTGAAGAAATTTTCTCATTGGTCGCTACAAACCGGTGAATGTTTAAATGTTGAGGCTACAAATGAAGCTCAAAGCTTGGGTGTCCGCGGTTACTTTAAGTGCTGCGGTTCTATATGGATGCGATTCCGGAAACGATGGCGTCACAATTCTTGATGTCAGACCGGATGCGAGCAGACCAGCATCAAGTGCTCTGATTGATGTTTTCAAAAACAACATTGCTGCAGCGCTGGCCGATCCTCACTCTCCAGCAGCCGATTCGTTAAATCTGTATACAAATTCAGGTTTTGAGAATGGAGTAAATGACTGGACAGCCTGTGTTGACGGAGCAATCTCGACCTCGACAGACGCCTACGAGGGCGATGCCGCACTGGAACTCCACCGGGGAAATTGCTTCTATCGTTCGGTTGCAGTCAATCCAGGCGAAACCTACACGTTAAGTTGTTTCATCAAACTCACCACAGAGCGGGCCTGGACTGGCATGGGGATGGTATTTGCTGACAGCTCTTATCGCTCCCTGAGTGATGCGCCAGTCGCGGTAGCAACTTCCGGCAGCAAATACATGCGTCTGGATACTCACGGTGTAGCTCCCCAGGGCACATCGTTGCTAAGTATGTGGCTTCACAGCGACTTTGGTGCAGTCGTCGATAACTGTAGCCTGACGCTGCAGGAGAACCAAACACCAACCCCCCCCGCAATCGAACAGAATCTGCTTTCAAATGGCACATTCAGCGAGAGTGACGGACAGGGTGGTGCGTCTGACTGGACGGCCGGATGTCACGGAGCCGTTGTGAGCGACGGAGCAGGTTTGTTCCTGTCAGACGGGGCGTGTGTCGATCAGGCGTTGACTGCAGAAGCAATCACCGCTGTGGAAAACAGCCAGATTAGCTATAGCTGTCTAGTGACTGAAGTAGAAGGATATTCCGACTTGAGTGTTTTCCTGGATAACAAACTACAAGGCTTCCAAAGAATCAATGCGTCAGATAAGAATACACGTGTTGCGCTGACAGTTAATGCATCTCAGCCAGGTAACGGTTTTGTTAGTTTGTATTCAGAGGGTCACCTGCGGGTAGAAGATTGCCAGATGATCTCTGATGGCGTCGTGATTGACAACAATACTCCAGACACCGATGTCGACACGGGTACTGATACAACCACCGATACCGGCACTGACACAACCACCGATACCGGCACTGACACAACCACCGATACCGGCACTGACACAACCACCGATACCGGCACTGACACAACCACCGACACCGGCACTGACACAACCACCGACACCGGCACTGACACAACCACCGATACCGGCACTGACGCAACCACCGATACCGGTACTGACACAGCCACCGATGCTGGTACTGACACTGATGCCGGTCCAACCGTTACAAGCGCGCGCTATAGGTTAACCTTCAACTCTACCTGGAGCAGCCAAACACATCCGGTTAACTACCCTCCACCGGCTCACTTCAGTGGACTGGTTGGTGCGGTGCACAATGATGCTGTTGAGTTTTGGGCACCAGGACAACTTGCAACTGCTGGTATCCAGCTGATGGCTGAAACCGGAAATGGCTCTGAGTTGTTGTCTGAAGTCGCTACCGCCGTAGCAAATGGTTCAGCTGCTGAAGAAATAGCGGGCGGTGGAGTGGATGACACACCTGGTTCTGTCAGTATCGAGTTCGAAGTGACGACCGAACACCCGCTTATCACGGTAACTTCCATGGTAGCGCCCAGCCCGGACTGGTTCATAGGGGTTCATGGACTGTCGCTGTTTGATGGTACGAATTTCGTCGATTCGATCACCCGAAATCTGTCGGTATATGACTCCGGTACCGACAGCGGCGTGAGCTTCGTGTCGGCGAATCTTGCAACACAACCTCCAATGCCAATAAGCCTGCTTAACAGTGCACCGACTGATACAGACTTTCAAAACGGCTTGCCAGCGATTGGTCAGTTTGTAATCCAGAAGCTCCCTTAAGTCGAAGGATATTGCAATGATGCACATCACTCATACTGAGTGATGTGCTGTTCATCCAGCGCTGTCTATACAGTACAGCGTTAGTCCCTCTATCAAGCAACAACAAGACCTCGCAATTTCGAAAAATGCTCATCCCAACCTTTGTCGAGAGCACTTAGCAATCCCAGTGCTGCTTCACCTGCCGCCTCGCCAACCCCTTCATGCACCAGGGTTACGCGTGTACCACCAGCTGCTTCTTCAAGCGTCCAGCTCACTGTTGTCATAGCACCATCTAATGGCTTAACGGTAAAAGAATAAACCAGAGATGATGGCTTATTTGCTGTTAATACATCACCCCAGCACATCTTTGAACTACTATCCCGAGCATCACTCAACAGCACATAGGGTTTTCCTTCAACCAGGCTTTCAGCCGCAGGGTGAAACCACTCACCAAGCTTGTCTTTGTCTGTCAGGTATTCCCAAACGGTTTCTCTGTTTGCTGCGAGAAAGATGGTTTTATGGATCGTTGTTGTACTCATTGTATTTTCTCTCCTGTTTTACTTTTTGTTATCGCTCTCAACAGCTGCCTTTAAAGATGACAGTGCTGTGTCCCAGTACTGATCAAAGTAGCTAAACCAGTCAGCCGTTTTCTTTAAGCCCTTTGGGTTGAGTCGCGTGACGCGTTCCTTACCCCGAGGCGTGACCGTGATGAGATGACCCTCTTCAAGAATGGTTAGGTGTTTTCTTACAGCAGTACGAGTGAGGTCGAATTTATCTACCACCTCCGCAATGGTTAGCTCTTGCTTTGTTAACTGTCGAAGGATTTCACGACGCGTTGGATCAGCCAGAGCACGAAACGATGGTTGCAATTGCTGTTTCATAGCAGCCACAGCCTTATAACACTAAATGGTGTTATACCATACAACACCAATTGGTGTTATTTCAAGAACAAATTGCGAATACTTTGTATTTGCCGTGTGGTTGATTTCTAACAGCAACACAAATACTGTCTGTTTACGGCACTCTGGTTTAGTCAGCGTCGAATCTCGTCGCTGAGCTTTGGGGTTACCCCAAGGCAGGGAATTGCTGGCATTACTTCGCATGAACGGCGCTGCACTGCGTGCAGAGATGTTCAGGCAACTACTCGGGCAGAGTGCCGCTCCATACCCCAGATATGGCCCTGGAATATGGCCCCGGAATATCATTTGAACAAAGCATTTTTCACCAGACAATTAGCTAATTGACTTTATCACGCAGACTGGCACTACAAAACACTTCTTGCTGTAATCATTGAGTGTGTAGATCATTGTCCGGATGACTGCAATGCACTGGTAAACGAGTTGCTGCTGCAGCATCCGTTAAAACCAACTGGGCGAACAGTAGCTGACTTTCTTGGCTCATCTGCACGTGTTTCAAATTGGTTTGTAACAAACCCCGCACCGTCTATTAAATACCTAAACCTTGAGAGCGAGGAATTCAAAGGTGATGTGGCAGGTATGCCATCTACCCGGCCACCAGTCATTGATACAGTTAGTGATTTTGCAGACTGGCTGTCGCTATCTTTGCCGGAGCTTGACTGGTTTGCCAGCTTTTGGCGAATTGATACGACAACTCCTGAACATCTCAAACACTATCAATATCAACTACTGAAAAAACCTGATGGACACACAAGGTTAATAGAAAAACCCAAAACCCGGTTAAAAGAGCTGCAACGAAAGATCTATCAGGAAATTCTGACTACCGCAGAAATTCACTCTGCAGCACACGGGTTCTGCCCAGGCAAAAGTTGCCTGTCCCATGCAGCCAACCACACAAGAAAGCGCTATGTGATGTCATATGATATTGCGCAATGCTTTCAGTCTATTGGATGGCTGCAAGTAAAGACTGTATTTCTGCGAATGGGCTATCCTGACAGGGTCTCTACTTACTTAACCGCCCTGTGCACACATAGCGTACAACTAAAAAGATCGCACCTGTCTTTGTTTGATGCCAGCCAGAGAATGCTACTAAAACAAAGACATTTACCTCAGGGAGCACCAGGCTCACCGGCTCTGACCAACATTATATTGTATCGGCTTGATCACCGACTAACAGGGCTTGCAAATCAACTTGGCCTCAACTACTCACGCTACGCTGACGACATTGCCTTGTCTGGTAACGCACACCGCGATTATCGGTTCCTTGAACCACTGATAGGAGGAATTTGCCTGGATGAAGGTGTGACACTCAACTACAGAAAAACACGTATTAGACGCAGCCACCAAAAGCAGCGTTTAACTGGCATTGTAGTAAACAACAAACCAAATATTGATCGGAAACAGTTCGATGCACTAAAAGCCACACTAACAAATTGTGCACGGCACGGTCTGCAAAGCCAGAATCGCAACAGCCACCCACACTTTGCTGCACACCTTCTCGGTAGGATTCAGTATGTTAAATCACTCAACAAAGAAAGAGGATTGAAGCTTGAGAAGATCTATAGGAATATTCCTATAGCCTGAGAATAATACCAAGCAACAAAAAGTGCCGGAGACTTGCTCTCCGGCACTGTACCTCTGACTACTGCCCCAAAATTTTACTGCCCCGGATTTTACTGCCCGAGAATTCGACCATCCTTCGCAACGGTGACCGGGTGAGTCTTGATCATATAATCGATCAATGCCTCTTCAAGCGGGCGACCATAGTCATAAGGATCAACTGCGTCATCGGCAAAAATCTCATAACCATCGCCACCCGTACGCATAAAGTTGTTGGTTGCAACTGAATAAACTTTGGCTTCATCAATTGGTGCAAAGCCACCACTGCCATCGGCTACTTCTACACGCTTGATACGCGAGCCCGGTTCAAGTGATGAATCAAACTCATACCGCAGCCCTGACACCTGCGGGAAACGACCCGTACCACCCTTGCCGCCAACACGCCCGACACCATGCTCAAGTGACGCAGCGATCTGCGCACCAGTGAGTTTTAAGGTTGCTATGGTATTACCGAACGGCAGCACAGTCAGTACTTCACCCACAGTGACTTCGCCTTCGTCAATGTCTGCCCGAATTCCACCACCGTTTGTGATGGCAAAGTCGCTGCCTGTTTCATCGCGAATTGAATCGGCAAGCAGATTTCCAATCAAACACTCACCGCCACGGCAGGTTTTGTTAGTCATCAATTGATTGCTGACTACGGCTGTACCGTCTTCTAATGCTACGGCGGTATTTTTTAGCTCGTTAATTGGTTCTGCAAGCTCTTCTACCATCGCATTAACTCTGGGCTCTGGTTTTATATGCTTACTTAGCAGGATTAAATCACCGCGTGCCCGGGTAACCGACCCTTCTTCATCAAATCGGAGGTCCAGGCGCCCAAGGTAGCGGTCACGATCACCAGCTTGGACGATATATACCGGTTCACCATTGGCGTTTTCAACCTGCAACGGATATTTTGTATCACCACCTTCTTTATAAACACTACTGACTACAGTATGGCTGTGACCGCCGACAATGACATCGATATCAGTTGTTTGCGAAGCCACCTGCTTATCAAACCCCAGACCGATATGGGTTACCAGTATGATCTTGTTCACCCCTTCGGCTTTCAGGTTTTCTACTTCACGGTTAACTGCACCTGCGTAGTCATCAGACCAGGTGATCTGATCTTTGTCGGCGAAGTTGATGGTAATTTCCGGTGTTTCTGAAGTCACCAAACCAATAACACCAACTTTCTCACCACCAACATCAAGTATGGCGGAACCAGGTATTGCACTTGCCAGTGTTTCCAACGTACCAAAGTCCGTATTGGCAGACAGAACTGGAAAATTCACACTGGTGGCAAAGCGTTCAAGCACACCAAGACCATTATCGAATTCATGGTTACCGAGTGCCATTGCATCATAGCCAATCGCATTCATCACTTTGATGTTGTCTTCACCAGCATAGTATTTATGGAACAGCGTTCCTGTGAACCGGTCACCGGCGTCCAGCAACACTGAATTATCTACTTCAGCACGAATGTCATTGACAACCGCTGCCTGACGGGCAGCGCCACCGTTGCCACTGCGGCCCTGCGCTTCATGATGAGAGTGGGTATCGTTGGTGTGCATGATGGTCATGCGGAACTCTTCAGCGTTTGCATAGCTGGTAACACCACACCCGATTGCTACACTTACTGCCAAAATCGATCGGCCGAGGGCCGTGCTGAGTTGAGACATTTTTCGCTCCAGTAGTTTGGCAGCTACCCGGTGCGATTCACCGTAAACTTATTGCCTGAACAGACCTGGATTACGGAGACTCGGGCAGCTTGTTAATCTGCATGAGGAGTTTGCCATTATTTTCGCCGCTGAACAGTTTATTTATCGCGGTCGGCAGCTCTTTAAAACCTGTTTCAATATCCATACGGTATTTGAGTCGGCCGTCCATCAGCCATTTACCCAGATCAGTCAGAGCCTCACGGCTTTTGTGTACGTAATCGAGCACCAGAAAGCCTTCTATTGAGGCACGTTTGGAGATCAACATCGGCAGGTTATGACAACCGGGATTTTGCTCCTTTGTATAACCGGAGATGTATCCACACAGTGCTACTCGTGCACCTACATTGATCAAACCCAACGCCATATCGAGTGATTTGCCACCGACATTTTCAAACACCACATCTACTCCGTCAGGACAGGCTTGCTGTAATTGCTGCCAGACATTGGAATCACGGTAGTTCACTGCCGTATCTATACCGAGTTCTTTTTCGAGCCACTGACACTTGTCATCCGAGCCCGCCAGCCCGACTACATTCATGCCTTTGATTTTACCAATCTGGCAGGCGATGGATCCGACAGCACCGGCAGCACCGGTGACAACTAATGTTTCACCGGCTTCTGGTCTACCTATATCCAGCAGCCCGAAGTAGGCCGTAATACCCGTCATGCCTAACGGTCCCATATACACCGACAAAGGCAATCCGCTGTTTGCAGGTACTTGTGAAAAGCTGCGACCGTCGGTGACAACATGACTTTGCCACCCGGTCATGCCCTGTACGATATCGCCCTCCTGAAACGCAGGGTTACGGCTTTTGACGACAACCCCCATACCCAGGCCGCGCATTACATCGCCTATTTCAACTGCAGGCAAATAGGTATCTGTTTCCGCCCACAAGCGCTGCGTCGGATCCAATGAAAGATAAAACACTTCAACCAGAAATTGCTCATTCTGCAGTGGCCGGATAATCGCTTCCTGGTAGGTGAAGTGATCTTCACTGAATAAGCCATCTGGCCTTTCAGCCAGTATCCATTGTCGGTTAAGTTCGCTTTTCACAAGGACAGACCTGATTTTCCGATTGACGCTACGGATACAATGGTAACCTATCGGTGCAGAGCAGATTATTTCCTGCCGCACACCTGCCAGTATATCGGTACTTGCTCGACACTCTTTCCCGGTTTAATAATTATTAATGGCTATTTATCTCGGACTCGGATCCAACCTTGGTGACCGCAAACAAAATCTACACGATGCAATAGTTCAACTGGAACAACGCGGTATCCGCTGTGTGCGCTACTCACCTGTCATTGAAACACCGGCCCTGCTACCAACGGATGCCCCGTGGGAGTGGAATTTGCCATATCTAAATATGGCGATAGAAGTATCTACTGAACTAAACCCGCAGCAAGTGCTGGAGACAATACACAGCATTCAGTCATCTATGAAAAGAGACGCATCAAAACGCTGGGCGCCGCGCCCGATTGATATAGACATACTGCTATGGCACAGAGAACAGATAAGTACCGAATCCCTGAGTATTCCGCACGTTGGACTGCATCAGCGCCACTTTGTGCTGACACCGTTAATTGCACTCGCACCTTCACTGACAATACCGGGCCGTGGAGACAAAACCTTGCTGCAGTGGTCTACTGAATTGCCGCATCATATCCCACTCTGGATGGGAATCCTGAACGCAACACCCGATTCTTTCTCAGACGGTGGCGTTAATTTTGAAGCAAGCGCGTTGATGAACAATGCTTCACAGATGATAGAACATGGTGCTTCAATTCTTGATATTGGAGGTGAATCAACCCGGCCTGGTGCAGAACACATTGATCCTGCAACAGAATGGCAGCGAATAGGTCCCTTTATTACAGAGCTAACAAAGGCAGGTCAGAACAGTTTTGCCAGAGCACAAATAAGCGTAGATACCAGGCATGCAGATACCGCGGCAAAATCCATTGCCTGTGGCGTGGACTATATCAACGATGTATCCGGATTAAATGATCCTGCAATGATCGAACTGGCCTCCGAGAACAACTGTCAATGGATAGCAATGCACAGCGTTAGCGTGCCCGCTGACCCAAAACAGATCCTTACAGATGACCCGGTACAGGAAGTCACTCATTGGCTTGAGTCAAAACTTACTGAGTGGAGCAAAGCAGGCATCTCACTCGATAACATCATTTTTGATCCTGGTGTCGGATTTGGCAAAGACCCGCTGCAATCGATCAAACTGCTGCAAGCTGCCAGCCAGTTTCGTCAACATGGTATGAGACTATTGATCGGCCACTCCAGAAAATCATTCTTAAAGCAGTTTATATCCGATGATATCCATGACCGGGATCAGGCAACAATTGGCGCTTCAATGCATCTTTGCCAACAGGGAGTCGATATCATCAGGGTGCACAATATTGCCGATCACATAACAGCCTATCGAGGCTGGTCACATCTGGCTGGTTAAACCCGGGACACGCCCGCCACTAACACTGTAGCCCTCATTGCAAAACCATACCCCTGACATTAAAAACCCTGGCTTTAAAAACCCCGGCCTTAAAGACTATGGCCTGCTTATAGCGTTAGCTGCAATATTCGGTCTGAGCTTTATCTTTACCAATATTGGCGTACAGGAGATTCCACCTTTATCTGTGGCGGCCCTCAGGTTATTTGTAGCATTACTTATTATGTACCCTGTCATGCGAGTCGCCGGTCAGAAACTACCTGCCTCAGGCCGCATCTGGATCTATATATTTTTGTCGAGCCTGTTTGGCAATGCGCTACCTTTTGCACTGGTTAGCTGGGGCCAGGTTAAGGTAGAAGCCGGCCTCGCAGCAATCTTTATGGCAGTTATGCCGCTCTCTACAATCCTGCTTGCACAATTCATGACTGATGACGAAAGAATCAATCGTTGGAAAATGGCAGGTGTGCTACTTGGTTTTATCGGTATTGTTGTTCTAATGGGTATGGGTAGCCTGACATCGATTGGAGACGAAATGCTTCGACAATTGGCAATTCTCCTGGCGGCAATTAGCTATGCATTGAATGCAATAATTACCCGTAAACTAACATCACTTCCAAAGTATTCAATGGTTGCCGCACTAATGATTGCAGCCTCTATACTACTGGTGCCGGCGAGTCTGCTAATTGATCAACCGTGGAGTATTACTTTCAGTGCAAAATCTCTCGGTGCTGTTCTTATGTTGGCGATCCTTTCCACCGCTATCGCTACTTTGTTAATTCTGATAATTATCGATCGATGTGGTGCGACCTTTCTTAGTCAAATCAACTTTATGGTACCGCTATTCGGGGTATTGTTCGGCACTTTACTACTCGGCGAGAGATTGTCTGCCAACGCCTATATTGCACTCGCCATTATATTGGTCGCATTGGCCTTGTCCCGGCACGGTCAACGCACCTCACTTACCAAACTCGCTTTCCAGCGTGATTCGAATGGTAAGTGACTACTCTCTGCTAACCACTACCTTACTTCGAGTCTCCGTACGCGGAGTTCCCTTACGTCTGTCGCGCAGGAAATTGCGAATAAACGGGTAAATCATTCGCTCAATCACATACGAAAATACCAATACTACTGCAAAGTAGGCAAACCAACGTAGCACCGGATTTGATATCAAGCTGTGAAAATAACCTGCTCGCGCCATCAGCGGCTCATGACAGATATACAAAACATAAGATATCGGTGCAAATATCAAAAATGGCTTTATCAGAATATCAAACGCGACCCATCGCAACCTGTGCCAGATTACCCCGCCCACGATAAATACGAGAGCCATGAAGATATGACGGAACTCAAGCACCGGATGCTTACCAAGTAACAGATCTTCTCCTGCCTGCCAGGCGATAAACACCGGTACAATCAACACAGCAGCAATGGTTGCAACCGCCGCAATTGGAACCATCAAAGCTTTCAGAGACCTATGCCGCCCATCCATATAGAGATCAGACAGATATACCCCGGCCCACCATACGCCAAAGTAGGTTAACAGCCTGAATAGAAAATTCGGGTGCCAGACATAAAGTGCCGCCATAACAATGCTAAGCGCAAAAACAAATAGGGACTGCTTGAATGCTGAACCGTTACCGAATCTGGTTACAATTGGAAAGTACAACATATAAAACCACCACTCATAGGAGAGCGACCAAAGTGGAATATTACCCATGTAGGGTTCTGCAAGCACATTCGGTTTAACTTCACCCCAATCCTGCAACATCAGGATATTTTTTATCAGCGTCCAGAATTGCGGATTAACTAACTCTCTGGCGCTATAACTCTCTCCCAAATAGGTAAGCATAAAAACAAAAAACAGCGGTATATAAATTCTGGTGCTACGTTTGAAAAAATAAGTTGAAAAAGACTTATCAGAACCGGATCGAAAAGAATAATTGATTACAAAACCGGATAGCAGGAAAAACAGGATCACCGCCTCCTGCCCGAAGCGCAATAGAATCCCGACTGGCAATCCCATAACAACAGCTGAATGGCTAATAGTGTGGTGCAGCACTACATAAAACGCGGCGAGCCCGCGCACAGCCTCAAGGCGATCCAGTCTTTGGGAATTACGGTTATCCATCTATATCTATTGCGATTCAGTGAGGGAAGTATCAATCGTACACAATCATAAAATTAGAACTGTCTACAAAATCACCTGAGACTATGTCCGGACACAATAGAAACTATACTACTCGTGAGTATTGTCACTATCGACGATACCATCCTATGTGAAATCAGCCTTCCAGACAATCATAGGAAAAATTTTACATTGGAAAATAGGGAGCCAGTAACATCTATACTGTAATTTTTGCGGTAGCATTACAGGCTGGAGAATTGCATGTGGACGCACCCGAACACAGGGGATCGGACTAGCCAATTGAGACTCACGGAATGAGAGATTTTTTAGCCAAAAGCTGGTGGTCGAGTCGCTCACGTCAAACCACCATACAACTACTACTTTTACTTTCAATGTCCATGCTCATCGTGATTTTATTCGGTGCGCATGGTGTTCGCGGAACTGATCAATACTGGTACCTCGCCGATGTTGACACGTTGATCCAGGGCGGTGAGCCACTTAGCAATCTGTACTTTCCCAGAGTATTGATAGAAAATCGTGAGGACACAAACTACTTTATCCACAACGGGCCGGCATTACACCTATCTGCGATCGTCGGTGGATGGACTGGAGCATTTTATGGCTGGCTCATTGTTAACTTGTTGTGTCATTTAGTCACCGCCTCTTGCATTTACATCACTGCACTACGATGTACGAATAACAATGTTGCAACGGCTTCATGTTTTTTATATTTCATTTCACCTGTCGCGATATGGCAAACCGTAAATATGTTGCAGGAAAATTTTTTTTCTGCCCTGCTGGCTATTATTATCTGTAGCCATACATATATAGACAAAAAATATCCAAAGTTGATACTGCATATTGCACTGGCTCTGAGCATAGCAATTCATCCTTTGTTCACGACCCTCACCCTAACTTATATTGCGATAAAGCTATATAACAGCATCAAAAGACAAAATAAAAAATTACTACTGGAATCAGTATTTTTTTCCACTATTTGCGCTGCTGTCTACAAGCTCTATCCGTTAGTATTTCCATCGAATTTTCAACCAGACCTTTACTCTCTCATCGCTGGATCTATCCCCAAATTATCGAACATGATCTGGCATTACTCTGACTCCTTACCAACATTAGACTTACAGTTGTTGACTTATAAGTTGCGGCATGCTGTACAACTACACATTTCTCAGCCACATTTCTACTTCTACACTCTTATCGCACTAATTTGTAGCGTGTATCTTCTGTTACGGAGAAAGAAGCCATTAAATAATATTGTTTATCCACTTTCGTTCGTGATGATGTTATACGTTGCACTATGTATACTGATGCAATCTCAACCGCGCTATCAACAAATCTTTGCACCTGCGACATTTTTACTGATTGCACTAATTCTCTATGATCTGAAAAAACACTTACCTGCGAGCATTAAAAATTCGCTTTTTACCATTCTCGCATCCGCATCCATGACAGCCAGCATTTTTCTTTGTTATTCGGTCAACTTACAGTCAAAGAATGAACAGAAGTCTCTTGCAGAACTAACCGATCAGCTCAGATCTCTACCTTCAAACAGCAACATTCTACTGCAGGATAGCAACCACGGAACCAAGCTAAGCTACATTCTAAAACCAAGAAAAATACTTAGTGTTGAAAGCAATCTACTAGCCGCCAACAGATATGCAGAAACAATCTCGGAATTTCAACCAGACTTTGTAATTTCAACCAACCCGCTACAAGGCTCTCTAGGTGAAAAGACTAGCGGGGCACAACTAAAAACCAGCCACCTCGGTGACTTTTATATCTACAAATTTAATGAAAGCTTTGCTCTGGCTTCACGCGACGACCAAGGAGCGCAGAAGCGAACACTCCTCAGTCAACGCCCTCAACAATAGTCTGCACGCTGGTCGATGCCGCCATACGCAATTTTTTAGCAGGCGCGTACTCCGCCGAGTGATACCAGTCAAGAGCGGACTGATATGACGGAAATCTTATAACGACATTACGATCACCGGGTGGTGTTCCTTCAAAACTCACTGACTTACCTCCACGCACCAGAAACTCACCACCATAAACCTCAATAGTTGCAAGCACCTGTTTGACGTACGCAGCATAATTATCTGCGTCGGTGACATTGATTTGCGCTACTACATAACCGTAAGCCAGGTCGTTCTCCCATGATTTTCAGAGTAGTGCAGCAAAGTATCATATTTTCAACAAGCTTCTGAAATTCAAGCTCGCCACTATCTACACTGGTCAGAGAACGCTTGGGAATATCAGAAAACGTCCTGGAAAGCCGGAATCATGCTGGAAAGCCGGAATTTGTCCTAGAAAACCGGAAATTGTCTTAGAAAACCGGTCCGAGTTTTATCGGGCTATTATCAGTAAAACGGCTTAACCTGAATCGATCCAGATCATAGGGAACTGAACGGCCATAAACCAGGTCGGCAACAATCTTACCAGCAGCGGGCCCTATACCAAATCCGTGACCACTAAAGCCGGTAGCAATTGTCAGCCCGGCTAGCCCGGTTTCATCTGCAGAATCAATTGAATCTATCACCGGCACTATGTCCGGCATGGAATCAATCATACCAGCCCAACTCTGAGCAACTGATGAGTCTTTTAAGCCAGGTAACCTTTGTTGTGCAAATTTCATTACTCGTGTTGCTGATTTTACGTTTGGCGCAGGGTTTAGTACACGCATTTTCTCAAAAGGTGAGACTGCATCGGAAGCCCACTGACGTTTTGTTTGCCACGCATCCGGAAACCCCGTTGGCATGGCGGGCGCTATTCGATACTGATTCCAGTCCATCTTCATCGCAGGCATAAACGGTTTAAAGAATTTAAAAGTATTCGGACCAATTAAATGTTCAATGCGATCTGTCAACGCGAGAGAGTAGCTATTGTCTTCCCGTCGCCTGAATGCAAAGTTCTCATCAGCGGCATTGCCGGAATAAAAATTTTTGGTTTGCGTAGTCTTTACTACCGTAGACCGCACACAGAGCTGCGGGAGATACACACCCATGTTGCCTGCGAAAAGAGAGGACCAGGCACCACCTGCTAACACCAAACGACTACATTTGACCGTACCATGCTCAGTTATCACCCCACTGACACTATTGTTGGTAACTTCTATATTTCGTACGGCACAATGCTCTTTTATCTTTACACCGAGCCTTGTCGCTGCACGTGCAATAGCGGGAACTGCAATCCACGGTTCGGCACGACCATCACTGTCAGTTTGCACCCCGCCGCACCACTGACCTTCCGGTGTGCCGGTTACGCTTGCCACCTCAGAAGCATTCAATAGCTTGCTGTGTAACTGATATTGCTTTGCCAGTTCTATCCAGGCCTCACGCCGGTCAAGCTTTTCTTTTGTACTGGCGAGGTAAAGCACACCATTCTGTCTGAAGCCGACATCTTCACCTATCTCTTCTGCCATGCCCTGCCAGAGTCGTATTGACTCCATCATAATAGGTAATTCCGCCTCATCTCTACCGTGCTGACGTACCCATCCCCAGTTTCTGGAGGACTGCTCCCCGGCAATTACACCTTTCTCACAAAGCATGACCCGCTGACCAAGACAAGCGAGATAGTAGGCGCTGCAAACACCGATTATACCGCCACCGATGACTACAACATCCGTTTCTGCTTCCAGCGGATCACTAAAGTGCACAGGAGACGTTTCATGCAGTGTGGACATAGACGTTAAAATATCGCGTCACTATTAAAAGTCATTCTGACATTCTTTATCGGATGAGTAACCGTGAGCTTAGCAGCATGAAGATATAGCCGTTCAGCAGAGCGTCCGTATAGCTCATCACCAAGAATCGGACAATCCAGCCCGTCAGGATGTGCCGCGTGTACCCGTAGCTGATGGGTTCGACCAGTATGAGGAAAAAGCATTACCCGGGTTGTTTTTTTATCGCGTGAAATAACCGAATACTTTGTTAGCGACTGCTTACCGCGTTCGTGGCAGACAATCTGCCTAGGCCTGTCATAGATATCAATTCGTAATGGTAAATTAATTTCACCATGATCCTGCTCGAGAACGCCATCTAATATGGCGATATAAAGCTTGTTGACAGTTCTGTCCTGAAACTGATGTTGCAGATGCTTGTAAGCTCTGGCATTTTTAGCTGCAATCATTACACCCGAGGTGGCCTGATCGAGCCGATGTAATAACATCACTCCACTAACCTCCGGATAACGTGACTTTAATCTCTCCTCTACCGAGTCTGTTAGCACCTTCCCTGGCACAGATAACAGACCAGCCGGTTTCTCTACCACCACAATATCTTCATCTTCATGAAGTGTTCGAGGGTACTCAGTACCAAATTCTACAGGTTGCTCGTGCAACGGAACTGTGACCGAAAAGCCTTCAAGCATGAACGGCAATATTTTGCGACATCTGCTTCGACACGATGGATAGTACCGTCCGTGCTTTCTAAAGCCGGACATTTGGGCCGCAGAAGGTGCTGCCCCCCACCAGAACTCTGCCAATGCCAAAGGTACAAGCGTATGATTATTTGCATACTGTACAAGCTTGGTTGCCGCACAATCCCCAGCTCCTGACGGTGGTAGGCCGTCTGAAAAAAACTCACTAATTGTCTTTACTGTGCCGTCAGATCTTGAAATTTTATAACCACTAAAAGCACGCTTCTGTAATTTTATCGATAGATTCTTTCTTTGTTTTTTTAAGTCATTCAATTGCGATTGAAACTGCGCAAGCTGAAAGAAAACATCTTCACTATCCGCCTGCAATTTTTTTTTCAAAGCTCTTAATGCAAACTTATCTTCACGACTTTGATTCGCCAGTGCTTCCAATTGTTGCTGGTCAATTGATTCGTTCTGCCTCAATGTATCTCTATAGCGCTTTCGGTCTTTTTGTTGTTGGATTAATGCATTTAATTGCTGATCAGATTCCTTTTTATATTCCTCTGCTTTCACCTGCACATCATGAAAAACAGGATCACCTTCAAACTGTTTGATTCGAGTTGTAAGTGCAGCAATCTCTTTTTCACCGCTATGCAGTAGATTTTCCCGTTCTGCGACATTAAACACAGGCGGCACAAACCCGTCATTATTCCAGCAGCCACCAAGCATGCCGGAATAAGCTGCAAGGTAACCTGTGCGGCCTGATGCATCTTTGACAACCAGTACACCGAACATTTTTCCACCGTCAACTTCATCTAAATCATGTTGCTCAGGACAAAGATCAGGTAATCGTTTTTTTAAAGATTCGGCAGCCTGTTGTGCCACATCATGCGGCACTACATCAAAAGGGCTAGGGAATTTCTGCGGTAGCACTTCAAACTTCAGTGGTGTGAATAAATCGATTGCCTTGCCCATCACTGCTTGGAAGATTCCGGATTTGTATCCCCAGCGTCAGGTACAGTCACTGGCATAGTCGCCAGATTTAGTGACTCCCACCCTTCACGATAATATTCAATTACCGGAAGTGAATGATTGCGATTCACTTCAACCTCCAGTTTCGGCAAATCCGCCGGCAGCCGCAATACATTAAGCAGCGTCTGGTCATTTATATATCTTCCATGCACACTTGAACGCACAGCCTTTTCAAGGTTGTGATTGGACGCCATAAAGAATCCCCACAGCCCAAATGACGGTATATAGGACGTTGCCGGTCTGACATTCTCGTAAACAACATCCAGTGTACTGCCAATACTCCAGAATGCACGACGAGCAAACCACGGTGACGTGGCTTGTGTAATAACTACACCACCCGTAGATAATCGGCGTGCCACTCTCTGATAAAACGCAACGCTATATAGCTTGGCTATATCCTCATTCTCAGGATCAGGCAAATCTATAACCACCAGATCGTATAAGTCACCCGCCTCCGCAAGCCATGTCCAGGCATCACGGTGATGGATATTCACACGATCATCTTTGAGAGAATTTTTATTTAGTGCAACGATTTGCGGCTGGGCCAACGAGAGGGCCGTTACACCGGCATCCAAATCTACAATATCTATTGAGTCAATACTGTCGTACTTCAATAGCTCGCGTGCCGCCAATCCGTCACCACCACCAATCACCAATGCACGTTTCAACCTACCGACAAAAGCAGCTGGAAGATGCACCAGGACTTCGTGATAACGGTACTCATCTATCGACGAGAACTGTAGATTTCCATCAAGGTATAGACGTGTGTCATCCCCACGCTGCGTAAGTACAATCTTTTGGTAGGTGGTCTGACGCGTTTCAATAACCGGATCTTCATAAAGGGCAGATTCAATCATTAGCTGTGCCGGTTTAATCCAGACTATGCAGGAAATCAGCAGCACCATCGTCACTCCGACACCTATTACAAACCAGCTACGCCATTCATACAGCTGCTCACGAAAAGACCAGGCGACAATCAATGCCACAACCAGATTAATCAGACCAACAAAAACCGCAGTGATTAAGTGACCGAAATAAGGCAGTAGAATGAAAGGAAAAAGCAGCGATGCTGCCAGAGCACCAATATAGTCAAATGTCAGCACCTGACTAATGCCACGTCTTAACCCACTGCGAGCCTCAAGAATGCGAGTTAATATCGGCAATTCCATACCCACTAAAACGCCTATTCCTCCAATAACAACAATCATCGCAGGGTAGTAGAACCGGGTATGCGCATAGACAAACAAAAGCAACAGTGCAGAAATACCACCAATAGCACCAATCGCGATTTCAATACTCACAAATACGGGTAGCAGTTTATTTTCAACTGACTGTGCTAACCACGCACCAATACCCATAAAAAACAGGAATAGCCCGATCGTTAGCGAGTAGTGAATAACACTCGAGCCAAGCAGATAGGTAGACAAGCTGCTTATTAACAGTTCATAGATCAGACTGCAAGCGGCAATTATAAATACAGACCCTGCCAGCAACACAAATTGACTGTCGCTGATTACGTATGATGTATCTCTATTGCTATTGCTTGTTGTGACAGGGGTACTGCCATCAGTATTCGGTAGAGTTGCATCTTCAGTGCTCAAGTCTCTTTGCTACCGTTGATATGGCGAGTAGATTCAACGATCTGCAGAGTTAGCTCACCAGCACAGCAGCAATAATAATGCAGACACCCAGCATCATTGATCCAGCCAAAACTGCCAATGCACGGTTTTCTTTATGCGCCACTTCTTCCGCAAGATTGCCGGGGGTCAGCCAATCTACTACTTTAAATCCGACAACACCCATGACAATACCCACCACTGAATAGATGATGGTAGATAACAATTCACTGACAAAACCGGATAACCCACCCTGCTGCGCCAGGTCTTGAGCCTGAACCGCTCCACTTGAAATCACCATGGCAACCATCACCCCGACTGTTGCCGCTAACATGATATTCGCTCGCGTCTTTTTATTATTCAATATTGTTCTCCACCTGTTTTATTCAATTCTAAATTTCAACAGTACCTTGTGCTCGTTTTAGAGTAAGTATCACTTACCAACCCTCGGGCCGCCACCAACATAGGCTCTACCGTCTTTCGAGCGTAATACTGCATTCGCGCCACTACCCGGCACAGACTCCGCACTAGCGCCTCTCACCGCATACCAGCTTGGTACACCGACAATAGCCACAACCAACAACGCCAGCAACGGATAGTGTAACTGCTTCATGACATTCGCTCCTGCACTTGCTTTTTGGGTTTGCGAGATGGATCAAAACGCTTTTTAACCTTAACCGCTATGGAAGCTGCAACAGAAGCGATAGACTTTAACTTGGAGCGACACAACATAATCATCAATAAACTGAATACCGCAGCCAATATAAACGGCGTAACGGACGTTCGGTTTGGTTCGGTTTTAAATCTGAAGCCGGAGCCCGGCTGCGTTGACCCTGGCTCTACTGAAACACGAGCAGTGTAAGTATCAGGCTCATCAATGCGTACATGCCAGGTAAAACTCCGTTTACTTTCATCCCATCGCCCATCACTATCGACACCTGTCTCACGCCAGAACTCAAGATACTTTGCATAGACCGCCTCACCACTGCCGTCTTCGAGCCAAAAATTAACGCCTAGCCATTTGTTAACACTAAGAATGTTTACTCCGGCGGATAGCTCGACCATGGTGCCAGGATCTTCGATGGTTATAGATTGAAGCGGCACTCCCGTCGAGGTGCTATTCAGTTCAACAGAATCAAAGACCTCATCACCACCCTTGTTGAGAAACAAACTCATGCCAAGTAGAAACGGTAACGCGCCAGCCAGTCCAAAAATTGAATGCTTCCAGCGCTTCATGTCCAAAGAGTCTGTATTCTTCCCAAGGGCCACCAACATTTCATCATTGGATATTTTCCGAGAACGAAAAAATTCGATCTCTTTTGGTTTATTACTGGCATTGAGTCGAGTCTCAACACTCACATAATAAAGATGGCTGCCGCCGCCTGGGCGAACCGGTAGAGATACTCTGGCAGATCTTTCAGAGCTGAGATGGTTTTCACCTTGCCTTGGCTGGTAGCTAAACTCACCCGCTGCAAATTCAAGTTTCCATTTTCCATGCTCATATTGTTTATCTGATGTCGACGGCAGTGATGGTTTTTCAGGGATATATTTATCTGTCCAATAGCGCACATTGCCATCATCGATTAACCAGGCTAGCTCACGTCGTTCGTTTAGCATCCACCAACTGGTATAGCGAGCAAAATTGGTTACCCAGGCACCTTCGTCATACTCTTTGACACGACCACTGAACAGCTGCACCCCGATAGACTGCCAGCGTTGCTCATCGAGTGTAAAAAAATCACCGATGGTAAAATTGGATTCCAGATCAAGCGCCTGGTTCCAGCGCTCAAGATGAATGTTCTGCGCAGGATGTTCAGCATCGCAACCACAGTAGTGACAGATTACAACTTTTGATTCCGGACTCTGACGAGCCAGACCGCCACCACAATTCACACATCGGAAAACCTGCGCTTCATCACGGTGGAGTACTTTAACGCCTTCAACCAGCTTTGCGCTGATGCGAGCTTTGGTTTGTTCGAGCTCGTTATGAAATTGCGGATGCTGCAGTTGCAAATCCGGTATTGCTTGCAGCGCCGATTTTTCATGCCCTGCGTCAATGTGTTGCTGCAGCGCACTCAAAACTTTGTCCGAGTGCATTCCAACCAGGCGCTTTGAAATTTGCATTGTAGCTAGCCTGCACTCGTTATAACGATTCACTATCCAGAGAATACCCGGCTATATATAGCAACCGATCGTCCGAAAAGCGTTTGCCACGCAACCTCGAGGCTCGTCTCAAGCGTGACAAAAAATTTCTTCTGGTGTCGAGTAGACACCGTGCAAATTTAACTGACATCAGAAAGCGCCCTACTCTGGTTAATTACCACAAACCTCATTCAAACAGCCGCCTGGTGAATTATGCCCACTAGTGTACCCCTTTGTTGGTAATACACGCTATTGCCAACCAATTTCAGCACCACGTATCACCCAACTTCGCGAGACTTGAATATCGTTGTCGCCGGACTCAATAGACATCTTGATTCCCTTACCCATCACATCGACACACACCAACGATTCTCCTGGCACTATAGCGACCGGCAACGACCCTTGAACACCGGCAACCTGTGCATCAACGCGCTCTGTTACCAGCCAGCTTTCAGCATCAACGGTGACCATACCGCCAACTGTCGCACCATTGATCGATTCAACCTTGGGGTCTGCGTCTACATTTTTGTGCAACCGGTAAACGCCATCATCTTCTTCTAACCACTGATGATGCCCATCTTCGAACTCGAGCCACCACTCATCCCAGAAACCTTCGTCGTAACTCAGACGGACTCGACCGGCTACCACAAAACGACGGTCTGAAAGCTCACCCCGCCTGCCAAGCTGCAACATAGAAGGCGCATCGATTGCATGCTCAAACAAGCCGGCCACTTCCCAGCCGTTACTGCCAACATACACCCAGTTACTACAATGCGGACAGGCCATACTGCGCGTGTGTGCGGTAGTCTCTTCAATTGCCACACCGCAGGACGGGCAGGAAACAGAAACGCTATGAGCCATATTTGCTAAAGTCCTGTATTCACGCTTAAGCGCAAGTTCGTGAGACAATAGTGTACGGGCAATCCAGTGAGATTCAACACCGCTCGTCGCAAGTGGGTTGTGCGGGAAGTTCGGTAACAAACTTTTCACAGCCACAGTCGGCTGAGCTTGCGCGAAGAAACGCAGGCATAGCAGGGCCTACGTCGAGCCAGATCTTTGTCAACATGGTCAACGCAGCTATGGCGGCTGTGGCTTCGAGGCGTGTTATCGAACTTTCCGCACAGCCCACTAGGAGCTTGTCCGAGAATGAGGGTCGTAGCGAGAAAGTGAGATTTTGAGTCAGATATTTCGATCGATTGAGGCGAATAGTCATTCATATTTAACGATATCGATCGCAATAGC
>CALIHW010000152.1 GCA_938020525.1 uncultured Granulosicoccaceae bacterium
TTAAGGAGTTAAAGAAATACAATATGCTTCCGGCTTGATCATCTGATCTAGTCAAACAATCGAATCTCTTCATGTCATGGCTTTAATAGCCACGACACTTTTTCCTATTGTCTTTAGACTTCATCTCTTTCACAGTACGAATCGTGAGCTCAAGAAAAGGGTTCGATCTCGAAAAACTGATTTGCGGGCACTCGGAGATGTTCGCATTTTATGCTTGCCCGGCCTTTTACTTTTCGCTTTTGAAAAGTGACTCGTAGTACTCACGTTCCCAAACTCAATCTGGAATGCCAAGTGCGGCTTTTCGTTGATTAGCCCAGGTACGCAAAATTTGATCGATCGCCAGGCCTATAAACGCGACGCAAAAACCCAGTATCAACCCCTTACCCACACCCTCTCTATCTGACAGGGAGCCAAGAATCAATTGTCCGAGATCGTCGGTGCCAATGAGGGCACCAATAACCACCATAGCAAGCGCAAACACAACGGTTTGATTAATACCGAGCGCTAAATGCGGAAACGACATCGGCAACTCAATCGAAATAAATCGCTGAATGCGATTTACTCCCGACATGGTGGCGGCATCGTGCAACGATTCCGGAACGCTATTTAGCCCCACCACCGTATAACGAGCTGCAGGAATGGTAGCGTAGACGACGACCGCAATCAGTACTGATGTGTCCGTTACACCAAACAACATCATCACCGGTATTAGGTAAATAAACGATGGAAAGGTTTGTAAGGTGTCACACCAGGTCAATAGCATGCGTGACGTTGTTGAATGCTGCGCACACAAAGTACCTATAACAATGCCAATAACGCCTGCAATCAACACGGCCATTGTCATCAGGTAGGCAGTAATCAAAGCACGGTCCCACCACTCTGTTAACGCGATAAACAACAAGTACCCACCAACGATGAGTGCAGAACGGATACCACCGACGATAAAGCCTGTGCCCATAGCCAGTGTGAATGTCGCAGCCACTGGCATGGCCAGATAAGCCTTTTTAACCGGTGCAAGCACCTCAACAATGAACCATTTATTAAATTCATTTAACGGATAAAAAAACATGTCCCAGATTTTATCAACGCCCCATTGCCAAAACGGCTCTGTAGTAATGCCTTTGTTGTGCGGTATTATGTTTAAGTAGTTGAAGCCCTCCTTAAACTGGAACGACCCGATCCAGGCCAGCAGAACACCGACAACAAACACACCCAAAAACCAAATGGAGTGCTTATGTCGCTGTTTGAACGACTGATCAGCAAAATAATCAGTTGGCTTATTGGCCCACGCTAAGGAAAGTTTATCGAGCACGAGAGCGATGAGTACAATACAAACGCCAATTTCAAGTGCCAATCCAATACGCAATCCATTCAGGGCGATCAATAAATTACTACCAAGCCCCTTTGCGCCAATCAATGATGCGATGACCACCATGGCCAGGCATTGCATGATAACTTGATTCACACCAATCAGAATATCTCTACGGGCCGTTGGGATGAGCACTCTGCGCATTAACTGCCAGTCGGTGCAACCGCTCATTCTACCGGCCTCAGTAACCTCTGGCGGCACTTTCTTAAGGCCTAACATGGTCAGGCGCACCATGGGTGGGGTTGCATAGATAATGGTTGCAACTGCTCCTGCGTGATCGCCGATACTGAAAAACACCACAACCGGAATCAGGTAGGCAAAATGCGGCATGATCTGCGCGACATTCAGTATTGGGTCCAGGATGGTGGCGACGGTTTTACTTTTATACCCCCAAATGCCTAGTAGCAGCCCGATTAATATTGCCATCGGTGCTGCAATCAACACAAACGATAGCGTTTGCATTGACGGTTCCCACTGGCCGAATACCGCAATGTATATGAATGAGAGTCCGGCAAACAAAGCGAGTTTGAGTCCACCCAAATGGTATCCAAGAATGGCGATGCCGCCTGTTACTACTGTCCACGGCATGCCGGGCAATTCAGCCCACTCATTTTCTGATACAAAATCCCAACTGGAAAATGCAACAATGGTTTTGACACCACCGAGCATGATTTCCCGAACTAACTCAATCATAAACAACACGCCAGCGGCGATGCTGCGCGTAATCTCTCTGACAAGAGGTTTCTGCTCGTATTCATTGATGTCCGGGTCGTACACATCAATTAACCACCAATCCTCCATTAGAAAAGTCACTGATTCATAGATGAAGGTTGGAAATTGTGCGAGCAGCGAAGGTAAACGCCATAACCAGTTGCCATCCGTTGCCGGAATGAACTTGCACATAAGGATAAAGATGACTATCAGCAGCAAAAACTGCAGGGATTTGCGCTCTCGAAGCAGTTCCATCATGAAGCTTGATCCGATGTGTCTTGTGCCGATGTCTCTTGAGAATGACCTCCAAACAACAAACTGACTAGTTTCGAGGCATGTACTGCGCCTACAACTTCGCCGGAACCATTGACCACAGCAACAGGTTTACTGGAATTCAAGACAACTTCAGCAACGGTTTCTATAATGGCGTCTTTCGATACGGATAACTCATCGAAAGCATCCCCAGGGTTTACCGGATCCATGACCGATTCAATTTTCAGTACTTTTTCACGAGGCACTTCTTCGGTGAATTTGCGAACATATTCTGTGGCAGGATTCAAAACAATGTTTGCCGGTGTGTCGAGTTGTTCGATGATGCCGTCTTTCATAATCGCGATTCGATCAGCAAGGCGAAGCGCCTCATCAAAATCGTGGGTCACGAACAGTATGGTTTTACTTAGCACGCCTTGAATGCGCAGAAACTCGTCTTGCATTTCTTTGCGAATCAGCGGATCAAGCGCTGAGAATGGTTCATCAAGAAACCAGATATCCGGCTCGATCGCCAGTGAACGTGCAATACCTACGCGCTGCTGTTGTCCGCCGGATAATTCACGTGGAAAATAATTCTCGCGACCGGAGAGGCTGACAAGATCAATCATCTCCTGTGCGCGTTTAATACTTTCTTTGGTGCTAATACCTTTAACTTGTAAAGGGAAAGCTATGTTTTCAAGAACTGTTTTGTGGGGGAGTAGTGCAAAGCTTTGAAAAACCATGCCCATTTTATTTCGGCGCAGCTTGATCAAATTGCGGTTGCTCATTGAGGTGATATCTTCTCCCTCAATAAAGATTTTACCGGCGGTCGATTGCGTCAGTCGTGATATGCAACGAAGCAGCGTTGACTTACCGGAGCCGGATAAGCCCATGATAATAAGCAGCTCACCCTGGTGTACTTCAAACGAAGCATTATCAACACCGACAATGCAATCGGCTTCGCGGAATTTGACTGGATCTACCACGCCACCGCATTCCTTCATCATGCGTTTGGCATTTTTACCGAAGACTTTATAAACCGACTCGCAACGGATGACAGGTTCAGATGCAATAGAAGTTTCACTAGCCATAAATATTTTTATTGTTGTCAGAGCGCATCACTATTCTGGTCGGTGCTGTGACCATTGTACGCGATCAGTATATTTTGAATTTCATGGAAAAAAAAAGCCCCTCTGATAAGCAATAGCAGAGGGGCTTTATCTACCCGGAGTATGTTAAAGGCTGGATAGGGTTAAGTTGCTACTTCGTCCACGGCATCCAGACATCTTCGTTGTCTGCAAGCCACTTGGCAGCCGCATCTTTGTGGTCCATCTTATCGGAATCGACTAAAGCTGCCATTTGGCCGATTTGTTCTGTTGTGAAATCCAGTTTTTCGAACGCTGCATAAGCCGCAGGGTGTGTTTTAGGAAATTTTTCGTTGGCCGCTTTTTTCAGCCAGCCTTTTGGTGAACCACATTTTCCATCACCACCATCTTCTACACGACAACCATCGGTGTACTCAGGAAATTCAATGAATGTGAAGCCGTCAGCATCAGTAAAGTTCGGCGTCCAGTTGAATACTATTGTTCCGCGACCTTCTTTTTTAGCAGCGGCCAACTCGGTCCACAGCGCATCTGCACTACCGGCAAATTTTACTGTCCATTTGTCGGCAAGGCCCAGTGCTTCCAGTCGTACCGGCATCAGATCTCCGTGCCAGCTTTGCGGACCTTCCAACCAACGACCTTTACCATCTGAGTCGGGCGTGGTGAAGTTTGCGTGACAGTCTTTCAACGCTTCCCAGTTAGGTAGACCAGGACACAAGTCTTGCTCGATAACCCAGTTAGGAACACCCATTTCTTCCAATGTTGTTGCAGTGTGCGTACCCGCATCAATCACACCACCTTTTTCCATCGCAGTAAGGAAAGACTTGCCAAAAGTTGACTGCCATACTTCGTGCGAGATGGTCACATCGCCAGTCCGAATAGATTCATAAACAGCTTGAGAATCTGCCGAAACATATTCCACATTATTACCCATTGATTCAAACATGCCGCCAATAACATAGGCCATGACAACCTGGCTGGACCAGTTGTGAGTTGGGATAACAATGGGTTGTTTGCTATCGGCGGCTTGTGCCACGCCGGTGAGAGCTAATAGTGATACGCAGCTGGCAACCGCCAGGTTACGTAGTGCCTTTGGTGTTTTCATGATAATTCCTCTCGATTCTCTCGTTGTTTTAATACAGGGCTTTGCCACAGAACCGTCGCCGTTCTTGCCGGGAACCGGCTCGGGCTTTGACCTGTGACGCTTTGCATCGCTAGTCATTCTACCGAGCAGCCCTGTCAAAAGTGCCCTTCAAACGTACCATTATTGTCCCAATTGGACAACGGAGCAGACCAAAAACTGTATATATATCAAACACTTTATACCAATCTTGCACCAATCGAAAATCGTCATATTTGATCGATTATAGAAGCAATATCAGTAGTTTAGAGGCAGTTAGGTCAAGGCATGTTGACGAAATTCGTTTGAAAATCCGGGTAGGTTTGAGCCGTACCGCGGGTACCCGTTGTCGCGTAAAGTGTCGCTATGTAGACAAAAGGTGGATTTGGCTTCGTAGTGCTGCGGTTTCGCTAGGCATCCGGGGTGCCTTCTTCGACTACTAAACGGTATCCGGACCCTTGGGCTGTATGTATAAGAGCAGTGTCGAAAGGCTTATCGACTTGCTTGCGCAGCTTGTAGATCTGGCTGCGTAAGGTGTCGCTGGCGGGAGGTTCATCGCCCCAGAGGGCGTTTTCCAGATCTTCGCGCGGGACAACATTAGGTGCGTTTTTCATTAGCAACGCGAGAATCTGAAATCCGGCGGGGGTGAGAGTCAGGGGCTTTTCTTGCCTGGTAGCGATCAGGGTCAGCGGGTTGAGTTCGAGGTCACCGACATTCAGTACCTCGGATGTCAGGTGGCCGCGTGTTCGCCTTATCAGGGAGTTGATGCGAGCTACGAGTTCCGGCAAATCGAATGGTTTGACAAGATAGTCATCAGCGCCTGCTTCAAAACCCGCGAGTTTGTCGTTTAGCTCATCCCGTGCGGTTGTCATCAGAATAGGCACGCTGGAAGTGTGCTGCTCGCGCAGTCTGCGTGCCAGTTCCAGACCGTCGATACCTGGCAGCTTCACATCAAGCAGTATGACATCGAATTTCTGTGTTTTAGCCAGGTGAAGACCGGACAAGCCATCGGCAGCGTAGTCAACAATGCAGCCCATCGTTTCCAGAAAATCGACAATAGTCTCGGCTAGATCGCGGTGATCCTCGACCAATAATACCCTTGTGTGTTCTATAGACTGCATGTCGATTTTCGCTGTTGGGTACTCACTAAGTGCGATAGTCTGCATGATGCAATTGGCGTCTGCAATTGTTGCGGTGTTCAACGGATCAGATCATACAGGGCATGCGGGACGAAAGAATTAAAAGTGGGATTATAGCGACTTCATTGTGACTGAGGTGTGAATTGTCGATTGCAGATGGCCGCAACCCAGTGGCTTACAGTGTGGTTTGTGTGAAGTATCTGTACTGATTCATCAGTGCGGAGAAACTCTGTAGCATACGCGGTCTTCATTCCTCTTAGGCAGGGTATCCCTTTGCGAAATCTGTTTCTGTTTCTCTCTCTGTCGGCGAGTTTTATCACTGGTTGTACTGGTCTTCCCAAAGGAATCGAACCAGTCCGGAAGTTTGATCTGCAACAGTACTACGGTACATGGTATGAGGTTGCGCGACTGGATCATCGTTTTGAGCGCAACTTGCAACAGGTAACTGCAGAGTACAGTGCCGGAGAGGATGGTGTTGTCGTCGTAAAGAATCGCGGCTATAACACTAAAAAAGAAGAGTGGAAGGAGATCACTGGCAAGGCGAAGTTTAAATCAGATCCGCAAACCGGGCACTTGCTGGTTTCTTTTTTTGGTCCGATCTACGCATCGTATGTCATCTTTGAACTGGATAACTACGAGCAAGCTTATGTCGTTGGTAGCAATAGAAAGAATCTCTGGTTTTTATCACGCACGCCGAATATTAGTGATGCTGACAAAAACGCGTTTTTGGAAAAGATTCAGGCAAACGGTTTTGATGTCGATCAGCTTATTTGGGTGGAGCATGCGAAGTAGCTGTGAAGAATAGGCATGCCGTATTTGCCCCTATGCAGGGTGTCGTCAAAGGTTTTAGTGACTATCACATGACCTTAACCCGTGCCGCTTTTGTCATTCTCCCTGGGGAGAATCCGGCGTGTAGTTTGCGCCGGAAGAGGGGTGTGTCTGGTTAGATTTTCAATAAGACTTCGAGCTTAAACTTTGAATTTATTACCAAAAGCATCCCTCTCCCAATGCAAACAACGCATTGGACTCTCCCATAGGGAGAGTGGCTTGGCTTCGGGGACATGCATTAAAATATAGTCGAACAAGATTTCAAAAAATTTCAAAAAATGCTTTGACGACGCCCTTCTACGGGGAGGCTCTGAAGTGGATTGATAGCCGATCAGGGTATGGTCTGACATTCCTTGTAATATCCAATAGTGACTTTTGCAGGGTGCGTTGTAGTGCGCACCTGGTTAAATTTCTGGTTAGATTATGTGGATAACATCAGGGTCTCGCTGCGCTATGGTTATTCTTTGCGACGAACCAGAAAGCCGAAGCCTATTATTGCCAGAATAACCAGTAGCGGATCAAGCTTTGTTGTACCACTGTTTGAAATGCTGCAGCCAAAACCACCACTAACCCCGGTAATCAGAGCTGGTCCATCAGAATTAAAGTCCAATACATCTGGTGTGCCGTTGTTGTCGCTGTCCGGTAACGTGGTATTGCTCAAAGTAGTTGTTGCTCGTCCATCGCCGTCCGGGTCAGCTTCAAATCCGTCGTCAATGCCATTCTGGTTTATGTCATCACCGAGTGTGATACTGGCATCAGCAGAATCATCTATACCGTCTGCATCACTATCTGCACTGCCAATTAAGTCAAAATCGGCGGAATCGGGTATGCCATCAGCATCGCTATCAAGAAATGCATCTATTACCCCGTCATTGTTAACGTCTTCACCACCGGATTCAATCAGATCTGATCTGTTGTCGTTGTCACTGTCCAGGTCAATGAAATTTGGACTGCCGTCACTGTCGGTATCAGTGAGCGGAAGAGGAGTGGCAGTAATTACGTCTGCTTGCCCGTCACCGTTCGCATCTGTAATGTCATCGACGATTCCATTGTCGTCCGCGTCAATGCCACCCGCTTCAAACAAATCACTGATACCGTCGTTGTCTGAGTCGATGTCAAGGAAATTTGGTATGCCATCGCCATCGAAGTCCGCTACCGGTAATGGCATGATAGCGAGAGCGTCGTCCAGACCATCATTGTTTTCGTCTACCAGATTATCTACTCGTGCGTCGTTATCGACATCTGTACCACCGGCTTCAATGATGTCTGCAATTCCGTCATTGTCGCTGTCAAGATCTTCAAAGTTCGGGATGCCATCCGCGTCATTGTCACCGTTACCTTCAACAACGTTTGGTATGCCGTCCCGATCTCTATCAAGGTCAATAACGTCGTCTGTGTTTATTGTTGGATCTGTTCCAGTGGTCACTTCATCACCATCTTCAACGCCGCCGCCATCTGTGTCCGGGTTCAGCGGATCAGTCTGGTGGGTGATTATTTCCTGGCCGTCTGTCAGTCCATCGCTGTCAGTATCCGTTAAATTCGGATCTGTGTTGTGAGTGTTGAGTTCATCACCGTCCATGACTCCGTCGCCATCGGTGTCCATTGATGATGGATCTGTCTCGAACAGGTCTATTTCATCAGCATCTGACAAGCCGTCATTATCAGTATCCGCAAGCGTCGGGTCGGTGTTGTGAGTCGCGACTTCTACCCCATCCGGCAGTGTGTCCCCGTCGGTATCTATGACTAGTGGATTAGTGCCGTAAAATTCTATTTCCTCGTTGTCTTGCAGACCATCTTTGTCGGTATCTACAAGTGTGGGATCGGTGTTGTGAATGTTGGTCTCATCAAAATCACCTAGACCATCACCGTCAGTGTCGAGGTTTGCGGTGTCTGTGTCTGTGCTTTCAGTATTGGTATTGTCCGGGTCTGGTACGGGAATATCATCGCGATTGTTAGCCAGCGGATCTGTACCATTAGTAACTTCAGTGCCATCGTCTACACCACCACCGTCAGTGTCTGCAATAGTTGGATTAGTGTTGTGCGTATTTAATTCAACAGAGTCTGATAAACCGTCTAAGTCTGTGTCAACTATTAGCGGGTTGGTGTTGTGTGCATTGATTTCTGCGCCATCTGTCAATGAGTCACCATCGGTGTCAGCATTGTTTGGATCTGTCAGGTGAGAAAGTATTTCACCTGCGTCGTTTAACCCGTCGCCATCCGTGTCGACTTTGGTCGGATCAGTATTGTGGATATTCACTTCATCGCCGTCACTCAGGCTATCGCCGTCTGTGTCGACAAGAATCGGGTTACTGCCATGAATTTGTACTTCCACATTATCCGCCAGAGTATCACCATCTGTGTCAGGGTTGGTGGGGCTGGTGTTATATGTGTTGACTTCCTCGCCGTCAGTTAGAGAGTCACCGTCGGTATCGGGATTATCAGGTTCGGTAGAAAAAGTATTTATTTCAGCGCTATCTGACAGACCGTCGTTATCGGTGTCGGTCATGGTAGCAAGCGCATTAACAGCGTCAGTCGCCATAGAAAAATGCGTAGCGCTTCGGCGATTGGTCGTTTCTGTACCAAAGCTGATTATTTCTGAGGTATCGTCGGCTGTGAAAGAAAAAGTTTGCGCTACCCAGGTGACGGAATCGAATCCTACAAGGCCGCTTGCCTCATCGCCGACAGAGATTTGGTAGTTGTTGCCAACTTCGTATGTACGGGTGGGTGACTCGGCTATCGGTCGAAAACCTGCAACAAAGAAATCGATGTTGTACGTTTCACCAATAGTGAGGTTCGATATTACGGCTTGTGCTCCTTCACCATTCAGCCAGGTCCCACAGGACATAAAGTGCGTGTGTCCGGCAATCGGTAGTGGGCCGGCCGGATCGATAAAGCCCGCAAGCGACGCATCATTGAATGCACCCTCAGAGGCTTCCGGTGCAAAAGTATCAATAGAACTGGTATCGCAGGAGCCGTTGATGTCTGTCCACCCGGGCTGCGGTGGAGACTGATAGCGCCAGGTGGTGTCATCTGTGTCGGGTGAGAATGGAGCTGCTACCGCACTAGCAGAAATGACTGCGAGGGTAATGCCTGACAAACACAGAGTATGAAATTGTAAGTTGTTATTCTTCTTAGCGTACAACGAGTTAACCTCGGTAATTGTTACTCACTCGACGGTGTTTTTGCCTGCGAAAATCACTGGCTGATCTTCGTGCCCATCTTTAAGTGAAAGGTGCTCTGTGCACTCCTGTGCCCGGGTTAGAGTGCAAAGATAAATCTGACTTATTGATATAGCAGAGCACTGCTGGATTGCATGGTTTCGCGCAATTTTTTTGACATCGCGGTGTGCGGCCAGAGTGCGGCCAGAGTGTGACCTGAAGTCGATCTGCGACGGGTCTGATCCGCATACTTGGCAGGTGTGGCGAATACCGCACGCGTCAATGGGAAATTTGGGATAATAGAGAGGATCAGAACAGGTATCCCGAGTGTATTCGCAATTACAATCGTTCTCGCAAGAGAACAGCCTTCCTATGACCCTAAGTTTGCCTGGGCATGACTCCGCGTGAGTAGCACAATCTGCGGTCAAACGATTGGTGCGAGCGGCTGCGTGGTATTGGCGCCGGGTTTGTTATCGGCAATCGCCAACGCAACAGCATCGAACGTTTCCCTGCCGGGCAATCTTGCTCGACTACTGGGTTTTGCAGAACAGCTTGAGTTTCCGGAAGCAGTTTTGCCTTCTGTCGAATCATTGGTTGCAGGTGCATTGTTATCCAATGAAACTGAATCGGGTGCGGCGTGTTTAACCTGGCTCGCAGACTATTCGGTGGCAGGTAGCCATAACGACCAAACTCACAAGCACAATCAACCCACTGCCACAGTGATGCGTACTGATCCTGCATACCAACAGATCGATATGAATAACGCGACACTCGGTAATCCACTGGAACTGGAGTTATCCGTTGCAGAATGCACAGCACTGCAGGAAACCTTAAATCATCACTTTAAAGAAGACGGAATTCGGTTTCAAAGCAAGGATCCGCATCGGTGGTATTGCCATTTCGATTCTTTATTGCAAGTAACAACTACTCCTACCAGTGCCTCCATTGGCAGAGACGTCGCTAGTGTGAGGCCGACGGGTGACGATGCCAGGCGATGGCGCAGCAAGCTTGCGGAGATTGAGATGTTATTGTTTGAACATCCGGTTAACACAGCAAGGCAAGAGAACAATAAACTGCCGGTGAATACATTATGGCTGTGGGGTGAAGGCATTCCGGCAAGTAGTGCTGGTGTTAAGAACACTTCAATCTATAGTGATAACTTTTATACCCGCAGTGTTGCGAGTTATCTTGGAATTCAATGCAATGATCTGCCTGACACAGCAGCGGCTATGCAAGTGGCAGAGGAATCAACGCTGATTGTCATCGATAAATTTACTCAACCAAATTTTCTGCAGCCGAACTCACACGAGAATCTGCAATGGTTCGATGAAATCATCAGTGATCAACTCTGGGTGAGGTTGCAATCTACAAACTGGTCGAAAGTAACCTTGTGGCTCGGGGATAATCGCTTGTTTCATGTGCAGGCTTCCGTTAAAAAACAATTCTTCAGAAGGTTGTTTCAAAAACCCAAACCGCTTTCCGCTTATCTGCCGGAAGCGGAGTCATCTATGAACGCATTGCCAATGGATGCAAGCTCACACGCAGTACAACAACCGAAGAGCCAGAGAGTTTAGTTGTGGCAAAAGATACTGTCAGACGCCGGGAGTTCGACCAGCGTGTCGCGACTGGTCTTCATGAAAAACCGCTGGCGGGCCGTGTTTTAGCTGGTCGTGGTTTAAAAAACAGCAATGAAGTACTTCTGCATAGCAGGGAGTTGCCGGTACCGGGGTCAATGGCAGACTTTGATGTTGCGGTTGAATTGCTTACTGATGCCGTGCGGCAAAAGAAATCAATCCTGATAGTCGGAGACTACGATGCTGATGGTGCAACAAGCACTGCATTGGCTTGCCATGTATTAAGAAGCTGTGGTTCTGATGCACAGTATCTGGTACCTAACCGCTTTGAGTATGGTTATGGGCTATCCGCAAAGATAGTATCAGTTGCACTGCAATTAAAACCCGATTTGATCCTGACAGTAGACAACGGTATAGCCTCTAACGAAGGTGTTGCCAAAGCGGTAAAAGCGGGGGTAACAGTTGTGGTTACCGATCACCACCTGCCACCGGAGGTGTTGCCGGATGCGCATGCAATCGTGAACCCGAACCGGACTGACTGTAACTTCCCGTCTAAAAATATATGTGGGGTCGGTGTGATTTTCTACGTGATGACCGGGCTCTGCAGAAGGCTACAAAAACATGGCTGGTTCGAAGAGAAAAATCTTGCCGTGCCGAACATGGCCGACTACCTTGACCTGGTGGCCCTTGGTACCGTTGCCGATGTTGTGCCGCTTGATAAAACCAATCGCATACTTATTGATCAGGGGATTAGAAGAATACGCGCCGATGCCACGCGTCCCGGTATCGTGGCTTTATTTGAAGTAGCCGGCCGCAGACAGGGCTGGTGCATGACTCAGGATCTCGGTTTTTTTATCGCACCTAGATTAAATGCAGCTGGCAGACTAACGGACATGTCTGTTGGTATAGAGTGCCTGCTGGCAAAAGATAAAAGTACGGCAATGACACTTGCCGGTGAGCTGCAGCAGATTAACAGCCAGCGTCGTAGCCTTCAGGCAGGTATGAATGCCGAGGCTGAAGCACAGATTGCACAGTTGGAACTCGACGGTGAATTGCCGGATGCGCTCGTTTTGTATGAACCGGACTGGCATGAAGGTGTAATCGGGATAGTAGCTGGCAGAATAAAAGAGCGATGCCATCGACCGGTATTTGCGTTTGCACGCACTGCAGACGGCTCATTAAAAGGCTCGGGCCGATCCATTCCCGGAGTTCACATTCGCGATACGCTGATGGATATCGTTGCATCCTCACCCGGTATTTTGAAAAAATTTGGTGGACATGCGATGGCCGCTGGTGTGTCTCTAGCGGAACCCGACCTCAAAGCCTTTTCCAATGCTTTTGTTGAGCGCGTGTCGCAGCGTTTGGGCGGCATTGCTCCAAAACGGGAATGGCTGACCGACGGTGAGCTGGAAGATGATGAGCTCAATCTTGAGAATGCCGAGCTGATGCAATTTTTACAGCCCTGGGGCCAGTCTTTTGAAGCACCGACTTTCGATGATGTTTTTCATATAGAGTCGGTGCGCATTGTCGGTAACAACCACAGTAAGATGTTAATCCGCCGTGCCAATGGTCGGAGCAAGCTGCCAGCCATGGCATTTAATCGCCAGATTGATTGCTCTCAGAGTGAGCGCTGGCGGGCGGTCTACCGACTGGACGTTAACCACTACAACAACACCAGCTCGCTGCAGTTGTTGATAGAGTATTTGGAACCCGTATAAGCTATGCGCGCGTATTTTTACATTGGCGGTACAAGGGATTTGAAAAAACAGAATCAGATCACAGTGCTTTAAATGCACTATCCAAATCAAAAGGGTGGTCCACCTGTGGGTAGTGTAGACTTCCGGCAGTTAACGAATACCAGATCCGCTGTCCATGGAAATTAATCCGACAATCCAAAAAATCGAAGATCTTCGCAAGCGTGGTGATGCGCTGAGGGGGTATCTTTGACTTTGAAACCAAGCGCGAGCGGCTTGAAGAAGTCATGCGTGAGCTCGAAGATCCATCGGTCTGGAATGAACCTGAGCGCGCCCAGAAGCTAGGTAAGGAACGAGTCGGTCTTGAGTCAATTGTAGAGCTGCTCAGTAATCTCACCAGCGGTCTCGATGACTCTGCTGAACTGCTTGAAATGGCGCAGGAAGAAAACGACGAAGACACGCTCAACTCTGTCAACGGCGATCTCGAAAAGCTGGAAGCGCAAATCGCCACGCTTGAGTTCAGACGCATGTTTAGCGGTGAACAAGATCCAAACAACGCGTTTGTCGATATTCAGTCCGGTTCCGGTGGCACAGAAGCACAGGACTGGGCAGAGATGCTATTGCGCATGTACCTGCGTTGGGGAGAATCGCATGGTTTTAAAACCGAATTGATGGAAGCATCGCCTGGTGATGTTGCAGGAATAAAGTCTGCCACTATCCGTTTTGCAGGCGAGTATGCATTTGGCTGGTTGCGTACAGAGTCAGGTGTACACCGTCTGGTGAGAAAATCTCCATTTGATTCAGGTAATCGCAGACATACTTCTTTTGCTGCTGTATTTGTTGCCCCTGAGGTTGATGACTCAGTAGAAATTGATATCAATCCGGCAGACTTGCGTATAGATGTTTACCGCGCTTCCGGTGCGGGTGGTCAGCACGTTAACCGTACAGAATCAGCGGTAAGAATAACTCACACACCGACTAATGTGGTTGTGCAGTGTCAGAATGATCGGTCACAACACAAAAACAAAGATCAGGCGATGAAGCAATTGAAAGCCAAGCTTTATGAGCTTGAAATGCAAAAACGTCGTGGTGATCAGCAAGCATTGGAAGACACAAAGTCCGATATCGGCTGGGGTAGCCAGATTCGTTCCTACGTTCTTGACCAGTCTCGTATCAAAGATCTGAGAACTAATGTAGAAACTGGCAACACACAGGCAGTCCTTGACGGTGATCTAGATCAATTTATAGAAGCCAGTTTAAAGAGCGGTATATAACTGCCTTAATCTTGGTATCAACCCGATAAGCCTGTTAAAGAATAAAAATTAGCAGTAATAACTTAGCAGTTACAACAAAGAGCACGGAAACACCATGTCAGATGATGAAAACAAACTGATTGCGCAACGTCGCGAAAAGCTCACCGAACTGCGTAAGAAGGGTCCGGCGTTTCCCAACGACTTCACACCTGCTGATACTGCTTCTGAACTTATAGAAGAGCATGGGCTGCGCGACAAAGACTACTTTGAAGACACCAAAGTGCCGGCAACAGTTGCTGGTCGTATGGTTGCAAAGCGTATTATGGGTAAGGCGAGCTTTTTTCAGCTGCAGGATACTACCGCCAAAATTCAGGTGTTTGTGCAGATCGCGACAATCGGTGAAGAAGCCTATAACAGCTTCAAGCATTTTGATGTCGGTGACATAGTGGCAGTCGAAGGAAAGTTGTTTAAGACTAAAGTAGGTGAGCTGACTGTCAAAGCAGATAATATCCGGCTGCTGACCAAGTCGCTCAGACCATTGCCGGAAAAATTCCATGGCATGACAGACACAGAGCAACGCTATAGGCAGCGATACATTGATCTTATCGCCAATGAGGAGGTACGTGAGACGTTTCGTTTAAGGGCCGCGATCGTACAGTATATCAGGCAGTTCTTTATTGATCGCAGCTTTATGGAAGTAGAAACACCGATGATGCAGGTAATACCGGGTGGTGCGACTGCAAAACCGTTTGTCACACACCATAACGCACTGGATATGGATCTTTATCTTCGTATTGCACCAGAGCTTTATTTAAAACGCCTTGTTGTTGGTGGTTTTGATCGTGTTTTTGAAATTAACCGCAATTTCAGAAATGAAGGCTTGTCCACGAGGCACAATCCCGAGTTTACGATGCTTGAGTTCTATCAGGCGTACTCAACTTACGCTGAGTTAATGGATCTCACCGAAGTATTGCTGCGCGAGATAGCTGAAAACGTCATGGGCAGTACCAAAATTAAAGCATCCGACAGCGATACTGAATATGACTTTAGTAAACCATTCGAGCGTATGACTATGGTTGAGGCGATCGCCAGGTATAACCCGGACATCTACGCTGATGATCTTCTGAAGGCCGATGTGTTAAAGACAATCCTTGAGAGTAAGGGGTTGAAAGTTGAGGCTGGTTGGGGGCCTGGTAAAATGCAGACTGAGTTGTTTGAATCCACGGTTGAGCATCGACTGCAGGATCCAACCTTTATCACGGCCTACCCGGCAGAGGTATCTCCACTTGCGCGCCGCAATGATGACAACCCCGAGGTCACTGACCGATTTGAGTTTTTTGTGGGTGGTCGTGAAATAGCCAATGGATTTTCGGAGCTTAATGATCCGGAAGATCAGGCAGATCGATTTCGTCAACAGGTAGAAAATCTTGCCGCCGGTGATGATGAAGCGATGCACTACGATCACGATTACATCCGTGCGCTTGAAATCGGCTTGCCTCCCACGGCAGGCGAGGGCATTGGTATAGATCGGCT
Source organism: uncultured Granulosicoccaceae bacterium (assembly GCA_938020525.1). Taxonomy (GTDB): domain Bacteria; phylum Pseudomonadota; class Gammaproteobacteria; order Granulosicoccales; family Granulosicoccaceae. The sequence continues at coordinate 15,732 of CALIHW010000152.1, forward strand.
GGTGATGATGTTCACCGGTGCTGTGTCAATTCGCGATGTGATCCTTTTTCCGCATATGCGGCCGGAGCAGATTTGATCTGCCGCTAAGTTTTTTGCAGCGCTCGATTAAGAGTGTTGCTACCGAATGAATCGGTAAACACTGCTTTCAGCAGTTCCCGCTTGCAGTTCCCGCTTGCAGTTCCGGCTTGGCAGCTCGCTGCTTGCAGTCTCGGCTGCAACCCCCGTGCATCGGTCCGGCTTTAGTCCCTGGCATCGGTGGGCGCGCGGGCCTGCGTCCAAACATTTTGACCCAAAACATTTTGGCCAGTGCAGCCCGCCACTTGGCTCCTTCTCTGATCCGCTGGCTGGTTACTTGCACCCTGAATAGTTCCTGGCATCGGGAATTATCCGTTAGAGGTTGCGCCCTCGACCAACAAATTCCAGCCTGTCTACTACTTTCTATGTACAAATCGAGATCCTGAAATTTAGCTGACAGAATTGTGCCGCGTGCCCGATCTTTTGGCGGAGCGAGAATGCGAAAGAGACTTTGTAATAAAAATCAACTCAGCCAATTTGCTGGCATCTGCCTTACGTCAATAGTTCTTTCTGCCTGTGGCGGTGGAGCGGGTGGTTCAAGCGCGGTAATCGATGATCGCAACAATGCGCAGCTCGGCGCGACTAGTGAAGACGTGTGTACCGTGGCTAATATCAATCGTTGGGTTGATGATCGCATGCGCGATACATACATCTACTACGATCAGGTGCCGGTCGTTAATCTGGATGAATACACTGATCAGGCTGCACTTTTAAGGGATTTGCGAGTACTGCCGGACATCTATTCCTCGATAGTTGATCAGGCTCGTGATGAAGAGATAATTGCTAATAGTAGTGTTACCAGATTTGGTTTTTGGTTGCAGTCGGCTTCCGATGGAAAACAACATTTTGCCAGTATCAGTGGTAACTCGCCTATGGAAAATGCGGGTATACAACGTGGTGACGAGCTTGTTGCCATTAACTCTGTGCTGATGGAAGACCTTACTGATGATCAATGGCGCGAGTTTATTGTTGGCGAAGAAGGGGAAGAGCTTACCGCAGTATTTACTGTTAGGTCCGGAACCTTAGCACCTGCAGATTTTTCAGTTACCAAGTCGACCTACACTGAATCAACCGTGCCATATTACGGTACATACGAACAGACAAACAACTCAGTTGGTTATTTGCAGGTGACGGCGTTTCGTGGCACGACTGAAGATGAAATAGACGTGGCGGTTGAGTCATTGGCCGAAGCGGGTATTTCTGAATTGATTCTGGATTTGCGTTACAACGGTGGTGGTTTTACCCGCGTGGCTCGCAAACTTGCATCGCAGATAGCAGGCAGCTCTTTTGAAGGTGAGGTGTATTCACGGCGTATCTTCAACGACAAGTACAGCGAGTTCAACCAGGACTTTTTTATTGAGCCGCAGTCGTTAAATTTGAATCTTTCTCGATTGATCGTACTTGCTACCGGAGATACGGCATCTGCATCAGAGACTCTGGCTAACGGTCTTGCGCCGTTGATTAATGTGGTTGTCATTGGCGCTCGAAGCGAAGGTAAACCCTTTACTTCTGTTTCGCAGGATTTCTGTGGGTTGCGGCTTAATGCTATGAGCACAATAACCACAAACGGTGCTGATGAAAGTGTTCTCGGCGGCATGGTACCAACATGTGAGGTGCGGGATGACTACCTCGCACCTACAGAGAGCCCGAGTGATGCGCTCACTGGTGCGGCGTTTAACTATATTCAGTCGGGTGCTTGTCCTTCGGCCGTTCAGTCCACGGTTCAACAACCAGCTTTTCAATCTGGCGTTCAACCCGTCATTAAGGGTAGTCCTCAATATAATGCCGGGCTTCGTCAGGGATAGTACTATCTGACTACTGGTTGACCACTGGCGGATTCCTGGATTTGTCAGCCCACTAATGCCTTAAGTCGAGCTTCAGCGTTACTCTGTACCGATGACTGCCATACCTGTAAGCTCAGGCTACGCAAGCTTGAGTGAATGGTGGCAAACATGTCTGGTAACGGGCAACCAATAAGGTTGGATATAGTATCTGATGTTGTATGTCCATGGTGCATTGTAGGATTCCTGCAATTGCAGGAGGCACTGCGTGCAACGGGAGTCTCTGCATCAATTCACTGGCAGCCGTTTGAGCTTAATCCTGCTATGCCTGCAGAAGGTGAGAATCTCGACGAGCATATAAAGAATAAATATGGCTCCCCGGATGATCAGCGCGCAAAGCTAAGAGAACAGTTGGTTGAACTCGGCCAGCAGTTTGGTTTTAAGTTTCTATTTGATGAAGATATGCGAATGGTGAATACGTTCAGCGCTCATCAGCTGCTGCACTGGGCGGCAATTTGCGGTCGTCAGCATGAATTGAAAATCACCTTGTTTCATTGTTACTTTTCTCGCAGCCGTGACATCAGTGATCATGACATACTGGCCAATGCAGCAGTGGAAGCCGGGCTCGATTTTGAAGAAGCAACTGCCGTACTTGAAGATCAAAGATATGCAGATGCTGTCCGAGAAGCGCAACGATTATCTATTTCTGGAGGCATTCAGGGTGTGCCTGC
>CALIHW010000153.1 GCA_938020525.1 uncultured Granulosicoccaceae bacterium
CGTAGCGAGAAAGTGAGATTTTGAGTCAGATATTTCGATCGATTGAGGCGAATAGTCATTCATATTTAACGATATCGATCGCAATAGCTGGCCAAAAGATCGCTTTCGCAGTAGATCATTCATTCTCGGACAAGCTCTTAGGTCAGCTGGCTTTTCTGGTTGCTTCGTTTTCGGTATGTTTTTGCTTTTTGTGTTTCGCAATCGCTTCTTCAAATACTAATGATAGTTTTTGTGAAACGGCTCGCCAATCATACTTAGCCTCCACCAAACTCCGTCCACCGCTTTCCAGTTTTTGCCGTAGGGCTTTATTTTTCATTACGGTGAGCACTGCAGTACTGAATTCTTCGGGCGTGTCTTTAAGTAAAATATCATTGCCGTTTGTGTGATCTATGCCTTCAGCTCCAACGGATGTGGAGACAATAGCCTTTGACATAGACATGCCTTCGAGAATTTTAAGCCGCGTACCGCCTCCGACCCTAAGTGGTACTACTACCACCGCTGCTTTGTTGTAGTAGTCTCGCATATCGTCAACCATGCCAGTGGCAGTCACTGCCGGGTCTGAATCTGCAATTGCCTGAACTTCCGGAGGCGGCGCTTTGCCTGCAATGCAGAATGTCGCATCAGGATTTTCTGCGATTATCAAAGGCCAGATGTTTTTGTAAAACCAGAGTATGCCCTCAGTATTGGGGTAGTAACTGATTGTTCCAGTGAACAACACCATATTTGGGTCGATTTCAGAATCATCAGCTCTAAAAAATTCACTATCAACTCCATTCGGAATTACGTGGCAATCCATCCCGGGTGATCGCTGCTGAAGTATTTCCGCATCTCTTTGTGATGTGGTCAGGCAACCGGTAAATTTCTCGCAGTTTTCAATTTCCTGTTTGCTGTATTTTTTCCATTCGCTGTAAGCGAGTATTTTTCTCAGTGGACTCTTTTCGGTTTCATACGTACGGTGCATGATTTCGTACTCAACGTTGTGTTGATCAACGAAGCTGGGTATATCTGTGTTGAGTTCGTAGTAGCCCATTTGTGAAAACTCAACCATCAATAGGTCGTAGTTTCCGTCATTTAAGTGTTTTGAAACTGCATCCTGCATTGCTTTGGAGTGATATTGCTTGTACTGATAGGGTTTTGGCGAAACCAGAGACTGTAACTGATATAAACGTTTCAACTCTTTCTTTTGACTGCGTGCAACAGGCACTGTTTCAATTTGTACGCCATGATTTTTAAAAATATCTATGCCTTGTGCTTGTGCGTCATTATCCGGCTCCATACAGATAGCAGTGACATCGTGCTCTCTACCGAGGTTGAGTAACAGATGATGCACGCGGATAAGGCCGCCATTGTTTAGCGGATAGGGGACGTAAGGTGTTAGAAAAAGTATTTTCATTGAGCTTTTTTAGGCTTTTCTGGTGTTATCGCCAGAAGTTCTGTTTTGGATAATTGTTTTTGCTTTACCTATAAAGCCAAACAGATCTGCTTTCAGCGCTGGTAGTACCAGCAAGCAGGCAGCAACGAATGCAGGAAAAATAAATAACGTCAGGAAAAAATATTCACCGAGCAAATAAGTCAGGACGACCGCGGCTATGCAGATGACACAGATAGTAAGTGCTGGTTTGACGTTAATCGGAAAGCCTGCCTTGTCCAGCCAATGATGATAGAGAAAATTCATCAGTAGTTGTGTTGCCAGTAGTGCGGCAATAGCACCTTGGTAACCGTACATTTTGAAAGCGATAAAACAAGTAGCGATATTAAAAATACTGGACACCGTGCTGACTCGAACCGGTAAAAACTTAAGACCCGCTGCGACACCAAAGTAGCCCATTAAGGTTTGTGTGGATCTAAGCAGCAAAACACCGAAAAACATCGCAGCCGCATTGGCAGCTGATACATATTTGTCGGAGAAAATTATTTTCATCACGGGTTCGCGCAGTATCGTAAACCCGACAATGGCACAAGCGAGTACAAAGCTAACCCACATCAGTGACTGTACTGCCATTTCAGTAGCTTTGGCCTTGTCATTGTTAGCAAAATTTTCTGTTTGCGATGGATAATATACATTGGCAAATGATTCAAACAAACGTGTGCCTGCATCTGACAAACGCTCTGCAACTCCAAACAGTGCCATCGTTATCGGGCCACCAAAACCCGCGACTATATACTGTGAAACTTTCTCGTTGCCAAGATTCAATAGAGCGTTTAGGTATAATGGGTAGCCAAATTTGAGCAGGGTGACGCCGCCTTGAAATTTTGCTGTAAGTGCTGCTACCAGTTTTTCGCGAATTCGGACTGCGGCGTATGCAATTGAAGCTGCAAAGGCGATAGCTTCTACCAGTAATACCATATTGACTGAAATTTGGTTTGAAAGCGTCAGCACCATGATCAGAACCAGTAGCGCTTTCAAAATTGCAGCAAGCACCTGAACGCCTGCATAAATAGGGAATAGTTGTTCAGCCTGTAGCAACCTTAATATTAGTTCTCGAAAGCTATGCATCCAATACATAGCAAGCGTTAGAGTTGTCACATGTGCGATGTCATTGATAAAAGAGATCGCACCAGAGCGTTCAATCAATAGATAGATGATTGAGACTACCGTGCAGGATACTGCCCGGATTGCAAAACCGCTTCGCAGCAGATTGCTTTTACCCTCGTCACTTTCTTCCGGGTACTGTTTGACGAACGCCAGATCTACTCCGATATCGCTGACGATTTTCAACAGGAAAACTACCATCAGGGCAATGAAATACAGGCCCATGGTTTCTTGTTCCAGCACGCGTGCCAGGAACATCAGGGTGAAAAAGTGGCAAACCAGCGTTACCAGTGCACCCGAAAAAGTCGCTCCGAGTGCTTTAAGAATGGTTTTGATCTCGCATGGTTATGACTGATTTGGAAGATACGAAGAGTTTACTGCAGATATCGGGTCTTGCAGGGAATTCTTCTAACGAGGCAAGTTTGGAATATTATCCGCACCATGCAACGCTGGCGGGCGGAACATGGAGCGATCTTTCTCACTCAATCTTTGATCGATGAAGGCTTTCAATTCCTGACGGAATCGCTCTTCAGAGAAAGAGGATGCATGTTGACGGATTTCAGCAGAGTTGAATTTTTCCTGCAGTCGCTCGAATCGTTCCAGTGCATTGAGCAGAGACGGGACGGTTTGCTCACCAAATAGCATTCCGGTTCGCTTATCTATCACAGTTTCTCGTGCGCCACCGCGACCGTAGGCGATTACCGGTGTGCCACATGCCTGTGCCTCGACTGGCAGAATACCGAAATCTTCCTGAGCCGCGAACACAAATGCTTTGGCACGACGCATGTAATCCACCATAACTGCATCTGGCTGATAACCGAGAATTTGCACATTAGGTCCAGCTAATGCTTTTATTTTTTTATGCTCCGGTCCATCACCGATGACAATCAGGCGTTTATCAGGGCGTTGTTTAAACGCCTCGACGATAAGATCAATTCTTTTGTAAGGTACTTGTCGCGATGCGGCCAGGTAAAAATCTTCCTTTCGGGTTTCAATCTGAAACCTGTTGATATTCACCGGGGGATTAATCACTGTCGATTCGCGGCGATAGGTTTTATTGATACGCTCGGCAATATAAGTTGAGTTGGCAATGAAAAGATCTACCCGGTTTGAAGATATTACGTCCCACATTCTGAGTTTGTGTAGCACATAGCGAATGAAAACAGATCTGAGTCCAGAGCTTAAACCTGTATGTTTCAGATAGTGCGCTTGAAGATCCCATGCATACCGCATTGGTGAGTGACAGTAGCAAACATGTAACTGATCAGGAGAGGTGATAACGCCTTTTGCTACTGCGGAGCTCGAAGAGACAATCAGCTCGTACTGACGCAGATCAAATTGTTCGATCGCGTACGGAAACAGAGGCAACAGGTTGCGGTAGTATTTTTCAACCTTCGGGAATTTCTGAAGAAAACTGGTCGTTACGTTTCTGTCCTGCAGAAAAGGTGCATCGGCGCGTGATACAAAATCGACCAGAGTGTAGACGTCGGCTTGAGGATAGATCTGAAGAATCTGCTCGAGAACCCGTTCAGCACCACCCACCAGTGGCAGCCAATCGTGAATGACCGCGACTCGTGTGCTGTTTTCTTTTCGGCTTTTAATGGCGCTTTTGTTGTTGTTCATCAAAGCGAGCTATCCGGAAAATCAAAGAGTACAAAGTCGGGTGTTGGCATCTGGCTAAGCCAACCTGGATTAGTCTCTTGTAAAGATCAAGAGTCTAACGGATCCGGCATGTACAAAACTGAATGTGATCCATTATCAGCTCATCGTACGGACAAAGTTTACATCTTGCTTTGTGACTCGAGTCACCATGGCTCGATTATAAGCTTGGTAAGTGGATCCCGTCCCTTCCTGTCTGTATCGGCACAAATCGGGAATACAAAAATAATTTTGAGGTCGGACTAATAATTTTGAGGCTGGACTGACATCAGGGATTTGGTGAGTCCGGCCTTGAGTGTTTACAAGTGTAGAATTCGTAATAATGATTGACGCTATGGCCTTGTCTTTTAACTTTATTTCCGTGAACTGCTGGTAATATGTGGTACCGGTAATCCAGCCGGCAAAGAACGAGAGAATTCGCCTGGATGAAGCAGGTATATTTAACGGGAATTACCACATCCGGGACCCCGCATCTTGGCAACTACGCCGGTGCCATTAGGCCAGCAATCGAGGCCAGCACAGACCCCGAGACGGAGCAGTTCTACTTTCTGGCCGATCTGCATGCGCTAATCAAGGGATTTTCGCCAGACGATGTGCGTCGTTCCCGAATTGAGGTGGCAGCCACCTGGATGGCGATGGGTCTCGATACAGACAAGGCATATTTTTATTGCCAGTCCGATATTCCGGAAATCCCGGCTTTGGCCTGGTTACTTTCCTGCCAGGCTTCCAAGGGACTTTTAAATCGTGCGCACGCCTACAAAGCTTGTGTGCAGGAAAATGAAGCGTCTGGTTCAAATGATCCTGATAAAGGTATCACGATGGGCTTGTTCAGCTACCCGGTATTGATGGCTGCGGACATCCTGATGTTCAAAGCTAACAAAGTGCCTGTCGGTAAGGATCAAATCCAGCACATAGAGATGGCGCGTGATATGGCGCAGCGATTCAATCATCATTACGGAGAGCTTTTTGTTTTACCGGAAGCGCAGGTCGATGACTCAACCGCGGTTTTAGCAGGGCTCGATGGCCGCAAGATGAGTAAAAGCTACAACAATACCATTGCCTTGTTTTTGCCGGAAAAACAGTTCCGTAAACACATTATGAAGATCAAAACCAACTCACTTGAGCCCGGCGAGCCGAAAGACCCAGATGGCAATACCCTGTTCGAGATTTATCAGGCTTTTGCCACACCGGAGCAAACTGATGATGTCAGACAAAAGTATGCAGACGGTATCGCCTGGGGCGAGATGAAACAGTACCTATTTGAACACCTGAACGAGTTGTTGAAAGAACCGCGAGATAAGTATGCTGAGCTGATTGCACGGCCGGAGACAATTGGTGAAATCCTTGAAGCCGGTGCTAGCAGAGCGAGAGTCCTGAGTCAGCCGTATGCAGCCGAGCTTTATGATGCAGTCGGCATCAAACCGATGTGGCAGTGAACGTGGTAACGGCTGCAGTAACAAGGCGTTACTCAAAGCGTAACTATTACCACTGGATTTAGCACTATCATCTATTAACCCGCAAAACGCACGAGATCATTATGGGATCAGACAGCCGCACCGCAACGGCGTCTTCAAAATCGCGACCTTCTTGGCGCGATCGCCATCTTAGTCAACTTAATGACGAACAACTCGATGAAGTCAGCCGGCATCGAGGCAGCGAAGTTGTTTCTGTGGCCGAGATGGTCGGGGTGGGAAGTGACACACTGGTTGAAAACGAAAGTTCAGTCGCGAGCCCCGATTCATTCAATAGCGACGGTGTAATTGCACCCGGCAAAGCCTCGGGAGGCGTAAGTCCCGCACAGCCGCCACGCCAGCAGGCGGGACCTGCACGATCGCGCAGATCGCAACCTGTTGAACGGGATTCGTATCCAGCTGCATATCAGGCTGCATATCAGGCTCCATTGAACGAGAATCGTTTTCACGAATCTGAACGCGGCGGTGCGTCCTATCGAGATGACAGATTTGAAGAGCCACTGGATAACCGCAATGAAAATCGCAGTGAAAGAAATTGGCGTCGAGCCGACAGGTACGAATCAGCAGCTAGGTACGGCTCATCTGACGAGCGGGCAGAAGCAAGTTATAACCATGATCCTCGTTCGAACGCTGAGTCGGATGGTGTAGCTTTTCATTCTGCGTCGGATGTTGAGGCGCAATCTGAAAACAAAAAAGGCTTTGTCGACAAGGTTCTGGATTTCCAAATGCCGGCAGCCGTGAAGTACAGTCTGATGGCACTCGCGATTGCAGCGATGGTGGCAGTGTCGCTGCTCAAGCCGATTGATAATTCCAGCCAGTCGCAACTTGAGAGCGCATTTATTCGAGCATCAATCGGGTTTGGTCTAGCGAGAGCGCTTAATGGTGTTATCTCGGTTGCTCAGGGAACTGAATTTGCAGTGCAGCCAGCCGGGGTCGGAGTGAATTTTTCACCGGGTGAAATACTGGATCCCATTAACGATCTGGTGGAACGTTTCTCATGGGTTATGCTGCTTGCGACCAGTTCCATAGGTATTCAACAAATCCTGCTGCAGATCAGTAGCTGGACTGGTGTCAGCATTCTGCTTGGGGGTGCTGGACTATTTTTTCTGCTTACCCGATTGCGTGGTAGTTCTTTTGCAAGAATGGCAGATATAGCTGGCAAGCTACTGCTCGCAATGTTACTTGTGCGCTTTCTGGTGCCGGTAGGGTCACTTGCAAATGATTGGGTATATAAGCAATTTCTGCAGCCCCAGTATGAGGAATCCGCAGCAGAATTAGAGATAGCAAGCGAACGAATCAAAGAAATCAGTACCCGACAAGCTGAAGCACAGGAAAGTGATGGTTCAATCACCGATCGGGCAAAAAAGCTGTATAGCTCAATGACATCCAAGTTTGATTTTGATGGCATGCTTGACGATTACAAGCAATCTGCAGAAACGGTCAGTGAGAACGCGATTAATTTGATCGTTGTGTTTGTATTGCAAACAATCCTATTTCCGTTGCTATTTATGTATTTAATTTATCGGCTGTTCCGATCAGTCTTACTGCCGTCCAGGCGCCCGCAATAGTTGAGAGAAATCCCGCAAACCGATGCTTTTGTCAGTTTGCAGATTCGATTGTGTAACTAGCTCCGCTCCTGATTCTTGTGTTGTTATTGCGATGGAAGTTCTGATGGTTTTTTGGTTGCATCCGGCAGATACATATCGAGCATCTCATGGGCTTCTTCAATGCCGTGTTTTTTAAGCGCTGAAAAAGTCTGCAAAGTGCACTCAACTCCTTCCTCCTCAAGCGAAGCTGCTGTTTTCATTAATGTAACTTTCGCAGCATTGTTGCTGAGTTTGTCGCTTTTGGTTAAAAGACAATGCAAAGCAGCGTCACCCTGTGTGGCCCATTCAATCAAGCGCCAGTCGTAGTCCGACAGTGCATGGCGTATATCCATGACCACCACCAGGCATTTTAGTGACTCGCGGTTTTTCAAATACCCTCCAAGTGCCGCCTGCCAGTGTTTTATCTGCGATTTGGACACTTTGGCATATCCGTAGCCCGGCAGGTCGACAAGATAATTGCCCGCAACAACTTCAAAATGGTTGATCAGCTGAGTCCGGCCTGGTGTTTTGCTGGTGCGAGCCAGCTTTTTATTGCGCGTTATCGTATTGATGGCACTGGACTTGCCCGCATTGGAACGCCCCGCAAATGCTACTTCAGCGATGCTGTCGTCGGGCAGTTGGCCGAGCGTATGAGCGCTGGTCGTGAAGTGAGTATTAAAATAGATTGTATTGATCATGGTCTGTTGGGCAAAAACGGTAAGTTGAGACTATAGAGGCTCGGAATCATTGACCAGTATTTGTTACAATTGCCGGCAGAATTTAACAGGATTGCTTGAGAAAGAGGGTCGTTATAGATCCAATGTTTTCTGGCAGTCCTCTGGCGTTCCTTCAGAAACGCACTCCCAATTTCTAAATTATCAGGTGTGATGATGCGTAAATCATTAGTCATTTTGTCTTTCTGTGCATCCGTGGCCGGCACGCTATTAACTCAAACCGTGCTGGCTGCTGATACTGCCAAACCCGCGATAGAAGCTGACATCAAACCCACAATCGCTTCGGGTGATGCCGCACTCGGTAAAACAGCTGCTGCAGTATGCGCCGGTTGTCACGGGATAGATGGTATTTCTGGTCTTCCAGAGACACCGAGTCTTGCCGGTCAGGGTGCGCCTTATTTATATAAGCAGTTAGTTGAGTTTAAATCCGGTGCACGTGCCAACGCGGTAATGGCCGGCATGGTCGCCGGTTTGTCTGATGAAGATATGCAGAACCTGGCGGCTTATTATGCGGAGTTGCCAGTAGCAGAGCCCGAATCAGACCCTGAAAATCTGGATCTTGGTCGACAGATCTTTCAAGGTGGTATCACTTCCATTCAGGTTCCTGCATGTGCCGGTTGCCATGCACCCGATGGAGCGGGTAACGACGCGGCAAAATTTCCTCGCCTGGGCGGACAGCGCAGTGATTACATTGTCTCAGCGCTGAAAAACTTCAGATCCGGCGCACGTGCCAATGATCCGGGAAGAATGATGCAAATGGTGGCGAAGCGGATGTCAGATGAAGAAATCGACGCAGTTGCCAACTACGCGCAAGGTTTGCACTAGCTCCCAGGGTCCCCCAGGGTGACTCACTTTTATGGCACGCGCTGTGAAACGTGGTGCCTGCGCCCTGGTAAGTAGCGGTTCAGCGCTTGCGTGGATAATAAACTCGTTTACCGATAGGCAGATCTATGAGAACACTAATCAAACTACTGGCGGCCGGCCTGTTAGCAGGGTCGTCTATGATTGCGAGTGCTCAGTCCGGTTATGAGGTGCTGGAAACACCGCTGCGAACAGAAAATCCGGATAAAATCGAAGTCGTTGAGTTCTTCTGGTATGGATGTCCGCATTGCTTTAGTTTCGAGCCACATATAAAGGCATGGAAACAGAGCAAGCCTGATAACGTAGAATTTATCATTGCAGCGCCTCCGCTGAATCCTGCCTGGAAGGTGCACTCACAAGCATTTTATGCAGCACAGGTTCTGGGTGTGCTTGATCAATTTCATGAGCCTATGTTCAATGCTATACACGTTGACAAAAAACCTATGCGCAAGCCTAAGGACGTTGGCAAGCTGGTAGATACACTCGGACTGGACGGGGAGAAATTCCAAAAGACAATGAAGTCATTCAATGTTGATGCAAAGATCCGACAATCGTTGCAGATGGCGAGCAGTGCCGGTCTTAACGCAGTGCCGACTGTGGTTATTAATGGTAAATACCGCACCAGCGGCTCAGTGGCAGGAAGCTATGAGAACCTGATTGCAGTGCTTAATGAGCTTATTGAACAGGAAAGTGCGAAATAAGTAGAGAGGTTTGGTGTTGCCAGAGGTAGCTACAGCAACCTATCGGTGCAACCTATCGGTATTGAGGAAGCCGGACTTACATTTCTATATCCAGGCTTAAAAATACGGTGAATAGTCATTCTCCCTCGGGAGGGTGTCGCCAAAGGTCTGAATTTTTGCGATTATTGCTGAAGGGAATAAAGAGCAATTCAGATGGGCATAAAACGTCGAGTTGTTAAAGCAGACACGAGCGGTCAGTTGCAATTGCCCATTGAGGG
>CALIHW010000154.1 GCA_938020525.1 uncultured Granulosicoccaceae bacterium
GCATTTAATGGACGAGTTCAGTCGATCAAAGCATCTGCACGAGGATTTAGAGACTTTGCAAACTATAGAATCCGTATTCTTTTCTACTGCGGAAAACTGGATATGAGGCCTGCATTTACCCACAATAATTGACGAAGAGCCTCCTATGGGAGAGTGACTTGGCTTCGGGAACATGCATTAGAATATAGTCGAACAGGATTTCAAAAAATGCTTTGACGACACCCTCTCCGGGAGAGTCAAAAGCGTAGTTTGCTTTGGGAGAGGGTTTATAAAGCTTTGACCCATGCGCCTATTCAAAATACAAGCAACGCATTCGAATCTCCTTGCAGAGATTATAGCTATTAACTTAAGGGAGTTATTGCTATAGCCAAAGGGCAAAACCGAATGCTTTCGAAACTTCTATTTGTAGGTTCCGTCCCAGGGAGTTTCATCGAGGGTGGCAGTTTTGCCATCGTCCGCAACTGCGGGCCTGTTCAACGAGAACATATTGGATTCGTCAGTCACGCTGTAGTCCATGTAGCCTAGTCTGGAAACCGGCTGTATAGCTGCAGTATCGATTCTGCCATCTTTGATGTATTGGTCGTCGATATAGATGCTTACCACTTCAAGAATAACAGTGGTGAAACCGCGCCCGGTTGCGTCGTTAACGGGTAACGGTATCGACTGCCATAGTTTGCACTCGAATGAGGCAGGGCAGCCAGCCACTCTGGGCGCCTTGACGTGCATTGAGGCCACAGTTCCAAGTTCTGCCAACTCAAATTCGTTCACAGAGCTATCTACTGCTGCGCTACTCATGTTCATCTTGTTCATTAACTCGCGGTGAACCACGCAAGCGGTGCACTCTCCGCTGGCAGAGAGATTGGTTAGTGTGTCGTTACCATTAGACAGAGATGCAACAAGAAACGGCGGTTTGTCAGATAGTGCGTTGAAAAAACTGAACGGTGCCAGATTCGGCTGACCGGTTGCAGACAGGGTTGAAATCCAGCCGATGGGTCTCGGTGTGATCAGGGCTTTGAATGGATCAAATTTCATGCCGTGGTCAGAATTGGTGGTGTCGTATTGCATCGTGCATTTTCCGGGAAATCAGTCATGCTCAGCATACCACTACACAGTTCGCGGCGAAGGAAGCTTTATCAAAGCATGTGTGGTTTAATGCGCCGAAATTCGTTATCCAAACAAGGTTTTTATTATGCATCCGACCGAACTGGTGCTCTCGCCAAGGTTGCGTAAAACGGCATTCGAAGATCGGGTTTTTGAGCTCGGCATTCAAAGTTTTACCATCTATAACCACATGACTTTGCCGGTTGCTTTCAGTAGTAACCCCGAGTCCTATCAGCATCTTTGTGAACATGTTCAGGTTTGGGATGTTGCAGCTGAACGTCAGGTCGAGGTGGTTGGTCCGGATGCACTTGCGCTGCTTGAGTTAATCACCCCGCGTGATATTTCTACTTGTGATGTAGGGCAGTGTGTTTACGCACCGCTTGCTGATCAGGATGGGTTGGTAATCAACGATCCATTGATTTTGCGTTTGCGGGAAGACCGATTCTGGATTTCAATTGCAGATTCTGATGTTTTACTTTGGGTTAAAGGCATCGCTTACGGTCGCGATTTTAACGTAAAGGTTTTTGAACCAGATGTCAGTCCGCTCGCAGTGCAGGGACCCAAAGCAAACGACCTGATGGCAGACCTGCTTGATGACAGTGTGCGTGACATAAAGTTTTTTCGGTTTATAGAAGCAGAGATTGCGGGCACACCGGTTGTACTCGCGAGGTCCGGCTGGAGTGGGCAGGGCGGTTTTGAGATTTATCTGCAAAACTCTGCAGATGGTTTGGTACTGTGGGATGCTGTCTGGAAAGCAGGTGAGCCCTACAATGTTAAGATTGGTTCGCCCAATCTAATAGAGCGTCTTGAAACTGGTTTAAAATCCTACGGCAGTGATATGACGCTCGATGATCATGTGCTTGAGTGTGGTTTTGAGAAGTATCTGAATCTTGATAAGACTGCCGAGTACATGTCGCGTGAGTCAATAGAACGGTTGCAGAAATCCGGCATTAAGCGGCGCCTTTGTCACGTGATGGCAAAAGCCGATCCATTACCGGGTCTGCGAGAACGTTGGCAGGTAAATGCGGGTGGCAAGATGGTGGGGCAGGCCAGTAGTTGTGCCTGGTCACCCAAATTTGAAGCCAACCTGATGTTTGCAATGCTGTCGACTGAGGTCAGTGAGCCCGGATCCGTGGTTACTGTTATGGTCAACGGTGCTGAAGTTGACGGAATAGTATGTGATGATCGCTGGAAGTATTAATTTTAACTAAACAAAGAACTGATGACTTCTGAGCTGACTATCAAAAAACCCGACGACTGGCATGTGCATTTTCGTGACGGCGCGATGATGCAAGCTGTGTTGCCTGATACATCGGCACACTTTGGCCGAGCGCTGGTAATGCCCAATCTTGTGCCGCCGGTTGTGACGATGAAAGATGCTGAAGCTTATCGGCAAAGAATCACAGCGAGTATCCCGAAAGGCTCTTCCTTTAAGCCATTGATGACCTTGTATCTGACGCAAGACACAGATCCTGATGATGTGGCAGCAGCGTTTTCTGCAGGTTTGATAACCGCGGTCAAGCTATATCCTGCCGGGGCGACTACGAATTCTGACTCAGGTGTCAGAGACGTTAGCAAAGTTACGGCCGTATTGGAGCGTATGGCGGAAATAGGATTACCTTTATGTGTCCACGGTGAAGTAACAGACGCTGATGTTGATATATTTGACCGTGAAGCAGTTTTCATAGACAAAGTACTTGACCCGTTACGGCAGAGAACACCCGGATTGCGTGTGATAATGGAACACGTCACTACCGAGGATGGTGTTAAGTATGTACAAAGTGCCGCGAAAGACCTTGCCGCTACTATCACTACTCATCACTTAATGATTAACCGTAATCATATTTTTCAAGGTGGTATCCGGCCACACTACTATTGTCTGCCGATAGCCAAGCGCGAAAAACATCGGCTTGCACTGAGGCAAGCTGCGGTATCCGGTGATTCGCGCTTTTTTCTCGGTACTGACAGTGCGCCGCACGTTGACGGTGCGAAAGAAAGCGCATGTGGTTGTGCAGGGGTTTATAATGCGCCGAATACACTAGCCTGTCTTGCGCATGTTTTTGAAGAAGAGGGTGCGCTCGATAAACTGGAGGCGTTTGTATCACTCAATGGCGCTTCGTACTATGGTCTGTCAGTTAGTGAAGAAATGATCACACTCAAAAAGCAGCCCACCCCGGTAACAACTGATGCGAAGCTCTCAACCGCAGAGGGTGAGGTAACTGTTTTCAATCCGATGTGTGATGTGCATTGGTGTGTTGTCTAATGAGTTATTCCAAATATGTAGGGGTGGTTTTAATGTATGCGCTGGATATCTTTAGCTAAGTTATGCAACACGATAACTACGTTGTAGATGACATGATCTCTGCCAAGGCTATTGCCGCAAGGGTAGAGGCGATGGCGTTTGAAATTACAGCACACTTTGCAGATACGGAAAAGTTGATTGTCATTGGCTTGTTGCGTGGTTCGTTTATGTTTATCTCCGATCTGGTCAGAGAGCTGGACTTGCCTGTTGAAGTAGACTTCCTTGAAACTTCCTCTTACGGTGACTCAATGGAGTCTTCGAGAGAAGTGAGAATCCTTAAGGATCTGCGTGGCGAGATTAAAGACCGGGATATACTGGTTGTCGAAGATATCGTAGATACTGGTCATACTCTTAATCATGTCATCAAGTTGCTGGATTCACGCAATCCCGCCAGAATGATGGTGTGCGCTTTACTGGATAAGCCGGAGCGCAGGGAGGTAGACGTGAAAGCGGATCTGGTCGGCTTTGAAATTGAAGATAAATTTGTAGTTGGCTACGGTATCGATTACGCGCAGCGCAATAGAAATCTGCCCTACATCGGGTCTGTCAGATTTCTGGAAGAATAAAAAGCAAGAGCATCAAATAAAAACACTCACCATCATGTGCTGGGGGATAAGCCTGCGCATCCACCGGTGACGCTCAATGCATTGGTGGATGCGCAGGCTTATCCCTACAAAAGCAATATAAAATTGGCAGCGCCGGTTATCGGAACTGGAAGTTGGTACTCAGTCACGTTAGAATTTGCGCTTGTCCATAATAGTGTAATTCAGATGACTGCCAGTACCGCCTACGCTCCACTTGCCACTGTACTCGTTAACGACCAGAACACTCTGGCTCGCAACATAATGCTTGCTGTGGCCGGTTCCATCGCTTTGTGGATCAGCGCCAAAGTTCAGGTGCCGTTTTTGCCGGTACCAATGACGCTGCAGACGCTGGTCGTGTTGATCATCGGTATGGCTTACGGCTGGCGACTGGGTGCGGCGACCATAGCGCTTTATCTGGCTCAGGGTGCAGCTGGTCTGCCTGTTTTTGCCGGAACTCCAGAGAAAGGCATAGGCCTCGCCTATATGGTTGGCCCGACTGGTGGGTTCCTTATCGGTTTTGTATTGGCCGCCATTGCGGTAGGTTATCTTGCAGAGCGTGGCTGGGACAGAAATATAGTTTCCACGGCAGGTGCGATGTTGATCGGCAATGCGTTGATATATATCCCTGGCCTGTTTTGGCTCTCAACCCTTACCGGGTGGGACAAAGCGATAGAATTTGGTATCAAGCCGTTTCTTTTAGGAGATCTTTTCAAGTTGGTGTTGGCGGCCTTATTTATGCCGTTGATCTGGAATACCGTTAAGAAGATGTCTGAAGATAAGTAGTATTCAAGTGATGAGTGCTGGTTATGACTCGAGCACTTTTAGAAAGCCCTGGCTATGCCGGGGCTTTTCGCGTTCTGGTGTGTGGTTTTGCGTTACACCACTTTCGGGCTTACCGATGTTGTGACTTTCGCAAACTGATTGGAAGTTGAAATTTTTAGTGACCACTGTAGGTGCTTTTGTAGTCTGTTGTCAAAGTGACCGTAGGGCCTGGCTGGTGTTCCCATGACCGTAAACGGGACGTAAACTTCCTCTCCAGCTGAGAGCGTAAGCGGGCCACTTTTAGTTAGGTCAGAAAAATTGAATCTACCGTAGTCGGCAGATACCGAGTTTATGTCGGTGATGGTGGCGCTGTGGCCAGACGTATTTTTTATAACAGCGGCGATGCTGTTGCTACCCCATTGATGTGCGATTTGTACTCGCAGCGTATCATTGGATGCCACGTTGTCTGAGGCTGGCTTAATTGCCATTGCCATTGCCATTGCCGGTGCCATTTTTGTGGTCAGCGCCGTAGAGCAAAATCCAGTGCTCAAGCCTTTCACAACGGTGCGGCGGGAAATTGTCATAGTAGTCTCTTTAATGCAGGGCGTATGCGGTATATGCTGGTTTCTCGTTTTAATTCAAGGACTAGGTCTGTGAAATCTTGTGACCGGTACCAAGTATCCTGCTATGCAAGAGATTAATTATCTGTTAATTGCCGCGGCAGCACTGGTATCGATTGCCAGTCCAGGGCCTGCAACGCTCGCGATAATGTCCTTGTCCATGAGCAAAGGCAGATCATACGGAACGATGATCGCACTCGGCATATTAACCGGCTCGTTAAGTTGGTCAATTGCTGCGGCGTTGGGGATGGGGGCTGTCATGCAAGCCAATGCCTGGTTGTTTGAAATGCTGAGAATAGTCGGCGCACTGTATCTCATCTACTTATCCTATCGCTCTTTGCGATCCGCTTTTATTTCAACGGATCTAAATCCTGAAAAAGTAGAGGCGATCAGCCATGGGGCTGCTTATCGTCGGGGTTTACTGATTCACTTAACCAATCCGAAAGCGATTTTGTTTTTTGGCGCGTTGTATACACTTGCACTACCGGTTGGTGCAAGTTTAGCCTCAGTGAAATCTGTGTTTTTGTTTGTGGGAACTATAAGTGCCGGAATATTTCTGAGCTATGCAATTGTCTTTTCATCCGAGACAGTCCGGGATTGGTATATGCGTTCGCGGCAGGTATTTAATATTGCATTTGGTGCTTTGTTCGGGTTTGCAGGTGTACGGTTATTGGTGACTCGTATCAATGTCTCGTCTTAACATTTGGTTGTAAATCACAACGGGGGCTGGTGTGAAAAAAATTGGCATGATCGGTGGCCTTGCCTGGCCGTCTACCGCAGACTACTACCGGATGATATCGGAGAAATCGAATCTGCACTTTAAAGATGCCTCGGTACCCGCGCCGACACCGCCAATGGTTATTGAGTCGCTTAATATCAATGAAACCAGATCGGCTCGTGGTATTGATGGTGATGAAGCATCGTGGGAGAAGTACGATCACATTTTCAGAGAGGCGTTTATAAGATTGCAGAACGCCGGCGCGGACTTCGGCCTTATCGCAAGTAACACACCGCATATGCGGTTGCAGAGTATAAAGACAGGACTGGATCTTCCAATCATTAGTATTCTGGAAACCACTGCCAACGCTGTTGTATCAATGGCAGGCCAAAGAGCGCTGATTCTGGGTACGCCTGTTACGATGAGAAGTCATGTTTATCCCCGTGTGATGAGAGATGCTGGTGTCAATGTTGTCGAGTCACCAACAGATAATGATATCGATGCGCTTCATCATTTGATTGACGTTGATCTATATCAGGGGAGGGTGGAAGGTGCGGCAGAGGTTATCGTTGAAATCAGCAAAAAGCATCTTCAAAATGCATCGCACGATATAGTTTGCCTGGCGTGCACGGAACTGCCATTGGCATTTGCATCACATAAGGATGATGCATGCTTTGACTACGAGGGTGTCAGATTTGTAAATACAATCGCCGCTCATGTGAATGCGGTTTTGGATGCCGCACTGGCGGATGGTGTTTAAAACGAGAACTGCAATGATAATGGGAAAAGTAACACCGATACTTCGGGTATTCGATGAAAGCAAAACCAGAGAGTTTTACGTTGACTTTCTTGGCTTTAAAGTGGATTGGGAGCACAGATTTGAAGACGATCTGCCGCTGTATATGCAAGTTTCAAAAGGCGACTGTGTTCTGCATTTATCCGAGCATCACGGCGACAGTTGCCCCGGCTCAGCTTTGAGAATTGAAGTCGAAAATATAGATGGTTATCAGAAAGAACTGATAGAAAAACGTTATAAAAATGCCTGTCCTGGTGTGCAGGATCAGCCCTGGGGAAGTAGAGATATGTCAATAAACGATCCCTTTGGCAATAGACTGGTGTTTACCAATGCCATCAGTGTAGCGTGATAATAAAGTCGGTAGCTTTACAATAAAGATGGTAACTATCCCCAGCAGTTCGCGGGGACTTGACCATCAGCAGTCGGCCACGAACCGACATTACCAATCTAAAAAATCCCTTTTCGCCATACATTGCAGCTTTTGACATGTATACGCCAATGGCGTACACATATACCATATGCAAACAGTAATTGAGTTATCGCCATTCACCCGCAATTGGCCTTCTGTTTGGACTGAAACAGAATAATCGGAATTCATAGAGTGGATATCGGCTAACTCAAAGTCAGGGGATGTTATCAAGGGCAGTGGCGGTGTTAGAAAGATTCGTTGGACTGGATCTGGTCATGGTAAGAGAGGCGGGGCACGGGTCATTTTTTACACTGCTGAAGTCGACTATGTTTATCTAATGACCATCTATGCAAAAAACCAACGGGCTGATATTTCAGCCAAAGAGCTGCGAGTAATAAAGGAACTGATCCAATGAAACCTGAAAAAATCAGAACGCAATATTGCTGAAGAGCTGACTCAAGCAGCAAAAGAAATTAAGGCCCACAAGGAAGGTAAGTTACATCCAAAAGTTGTGAGCAATGACATCATCACTGCAAGAAATAATTTGGAAATATCACAGAGCCAATTTGCAGCGTTGTTAGGTGTTTCAAAAAGAACGCTCGAACAATGGAACAAGAGCGTCGAGATCCCTCTCAAGCGGCTCAACGTTTGATACAAATTGCGATCCAACGCCCAGATGTGTTGATTGAATTATTTGGAGATGCTGCTTGAACCCGAGCAGAGCCTTTAATCGGTCGCGGACCGGCCAAATCCAGCCCTTCGCCCTGATCAGTTCTTGGTGGAAATTCGTTGATTTCTTACTCTAAAGCGGATGCGATTTTAACGAGACACCCACTTTATGTGGTTCTACTGACAGGACAATAATTCTATTGTGTGAATTATAATTCGCTACCTAAAGTGGCTGTCCTGATAGTTTTACTCCCCCGAGCCTCTTCGTCCAGTGCTTTCTGGAATATGGCCATAGCTCCAATGGCCATATAGGATAAATTTAGTGGTGATGCTTTTTTCTGCCCACTGGTCGATACGTCGATCACATGCTGTTCCGCCTTCTCAATTGATGGAAGCCGTTGCAGGTGGTGCCGGATGAAATCGAAATCGAAACGCTTCCGAAGACGCGGGTCTTGTTCCAGATCGTTCAACCTTTCTATATATGTTTGCTTGTGTCTCGCAACCACGAGGTTGACTTCCACCAATGGGTATCCGGTTTGCGCTCGCAGCCTTGCTACATCTGGCAGTATGCCTTCCATCGCGGCGCGCACCGGCGCGCGAAACAATCCGTCGCGAAATTCGTATTCTGGAGGGCAGGTGAGCGCGAAGTTGATCAGATCTCGATCTAGCATTGGGTGAATGTAGCGGACGCCGCACCGCAGACCGTGGCATGCCAGCACTTCCAGCCGCAGGGCCAAAACCGGGCTCA
>CALIHW010000155.1 GCA_938020525.1 uncultured Granulosicoccaceae bacterium
TCGACGCCAGAAGAAAATCTGGCGTCACATCTCGGCCCATCCTCTTCGGCACGTGGCGGGCCACGTTTCTCAGACGATAGGCCGACCTGTTTAGCCAGATTTCCCCTGGACGCCGAATCCTCATGAATAATCCAGGCTAGATCAGAGTATCGGCAACTGCTACCACAATACAGGCAAACAGGATTTGCAGGCGCAGTAGATTGATTGAATTTTTGTTGGTGTTCAATTGATTTATCTCCGTTTATCAATTTATAGTGCAAAGTGATGAAAATACCTGACAATATGCTGTCGATTTGGAAAATCTTCAGGGATTTGTCGGCTTTCCTGTCGTCTCTGGGCGCGCGTCCACGCCAACCTGCAATATTGATTACGGGATTGAGTTATGTCTTATGAAGTGAATCAGATTATTGAGACGTTAAAACAGCTTCTTAAAGAAAAGGGTTTCAGACAGGCGGATGTGGGAGCGGTGCTGAATCTTGGTGAAGCCAGAGTCAAACAGATGTTCGGCAAGAATGACTTCCACATAAATCGACTGGTAGTTGTATGCAATGAGCTGCTCGATATGGAACTGGCTGATCTGGTTCAGATCACTCAGGATCGACAGAAGTACATAGAGCAGTTGACGGAAAAGCAGGAAAAGCAGTTAATATCTGACGAGCGTCTGTTGGTGGTATCTGTGTCTGTTATGAACAACTGGACAGCGACAGAAATTGTTGAGAAATACGAAATAACAGATGCGGAGTGTCACCGTCATTTGGTAACACTGGAAAAGCTAAAGTTGATCAGTCGCCGTGCCAATGGACGAATCAAACTACTGATAGATCGTAATTTTCAATGGATACCGAATGGTCCGCTGGAGCAATTTTTTCGCCAGCATGTACAAAGTGACTTTCTTGATGCCAGCTTCAACAGTCCGGGCGAAGTGCGGCTATTCAGGACTGGTATGCTGACATCGAAATCTGCAGAGGAACTGACACGACGAATAGATAAAGTCGTTAATGATTTTATGCTGCTTAATCGAGAAGATGCACAGCTTGAGTTGCAACACAGGGTTGGTTACAGCTTTCTTGTTGCTATGCGTCCCTGGCTCATGCCATCGTTTACAAAATTGCTTCGAAAAGATTCCGTCTCAGAACCCTAATAGGTATTTGCCGAATAGCTATTTGCCAGATAGGTATTGTATGAGGCAGGCAATCTATTAAGGTCGGAGAATGGGTCCTGGTTGAATTACCTGAACTCTCGGGCCTGAAGAATGCCACTTGGTGCTGCCCTCGAGAGATTTGTGATCGAGGTGAGTTACATACCAGAAGACGATGTCTTCTCTATCAATACTTTCACTGTTGTTGTAATGATCACCGATCTCGCCGCTTGCACCAAGACGCCAACCGCTGGTTTCAACCTGATTCCATTTTCGTACTGCGACATCCCATTGGGAAAAGTTATCAGTGAAGCCATCGTATGGACCCGGGTCCAGTTCTACACGCAGTCCGGTTTCTGCATCTCTTACGGTCCAGTAGTCTGTATTAGTCTTTCGATCATTGAACTCTGATGTTTGAAGATCACCACTGTTTTTCAAAACCTGATCGCCATCGTTACCATTGAGATCAAAGTCGAACATCCAGTGAGCGTGATGGCGATGATCTTCTTCGCATTGCAAGCCACGGCTGAATACATAGGAGTCAAAGAATCCCTGTGGGCTGAAAATATAGGATTGATAGATTTCGTACTCGCCAAGTCTGGCATTTACTCCTAATTCCAGATAATCGTTGCCATCTTGTTTGTAAGTTCGCGCACAAAAACCAGATCCGTTACAACTATCGTAGGGTGGCTGTAGCTCGATTGGTACATAGGCGTGAGTCCATAGAATATCTGCATACGGGCCGCAAACGTCGTTGTCGTATTCGACACGCATCACAGGGAAGCTGGCTTTTGATAGAATTTTCTTATTCTGGAAATATACATCTGACAGTTCAAGACCTTGAGCTCCTTCAGTGGTGTATGAAAGCTCCCACCCTTGCCAGTTGATATCGCCGTGTTCACCCACCGCGAGAGAAGTTGTGGCAAACATTGTCAGCCAGAAACCAATGGATAGCCGTAGAACTATTGAGGTGCTTGCAGGGAAGGTCATTGAATTGATCCACTACGTTCTACGGAGTTAGTGCTTAGGTTTACCAGAGCACGATAGAGAGGAAGCTCCCCGTTGCCAGTACCAAACGTGACGTAGATTTTTCTTTGCCTATAGAAATTGTTCCCACTGGCGGCACTTTCAGCTGTGGTGGGATAGGCGAGAAGGCCTGTGCCGGTGAGATTAGTGTGTTCAGTAAATCCCTGTTTGCTTAAGCTTAGTGAAGCGAGTTCTATTGCATGGGCAACTTCAGCGGGTGACTCAGGCGGTTGGTAATCTTGTGCATCATTTCTGGAGCTACGGGTAATATTTGTGGCATTTGCGTTGAATTCGATGGTGACGACCTGATTGTTTTCGTAGTCATAAATTTCCGCGTTTATATGACTGGCTTTATCATTTTTATCGCGGACAATTTGTTGTGCCAGAAACTCTTGTCGAGGACTGACTGAGTCAGCTAGTAAGGAGTTAGCTGCCATTGCTCTGCGAATGTTGCCAATTTTGGCCGTGTTTCCTGAGGCAGGGATCGTTGTGATGTCAGTGATGTCTTCAGGCTGTGGTGGCCAGATGTCCTCGTTGGAATCAGTGAATCTGATAATCTGCCCTTCGTTGGCGTGATTATCCTCAGTGAGCTGTGTCTCTTCGGGTTGAGTTTCCTGAAGTGGTATTTCATCAAGCTGACTTTCTTCAGGTGAAAGCGATTGGTCACCTACCGGTTGTACAGCAGTTGCATCGTCAGCAGGTTCTGATGTTTGCACAGTGGTTTGGGTCGTTTGTGTTGAGCTGTCACAAGCGGACAGTATCAAAAACAAAATTGCAAGCAGAAAGCCTGCTGCTGAAAAAACCAGACGCCCGCGGAGACGGCTAAGAATGCGGGTTTTCAATTCATCTGTTGATTGGAAATCTGACAAGCTGTTTTCCACTGAAGTTAAGTCGATACCAGACTGGAAGATGCTACCTCGATATCGCATCCGATATCAGCGATACCGTGCCGAATCGATCTTTATTTACAGTTTTGTGATAAATAGGGGTTGCCAGACACCGGCAACGCTACAGCAACGCAAATGGTGCGCCTAATTTGTAGCGGTTGAGTCTGCTTCTACGGATGAATTATTGTGATCGTGCGAATGATTATGATCGTGACCATCTCCGTAATTCTGGATAAGTTCCGTCAAACTGCTGGAATCGAGACCGGCAAAGAGTTCGGTCGTTTCACCGTTTCTAAATACGGTTATTGCCACCGGTTCGTCCAGGTGTTCGCCCAAATCAGGCAGTACGTTAGCGAAGTCATGAGGGCCTCTGCAGATCAGTCCATTAATTGCGAGAATCAAGTCGCCACCCAGTAGCATTCGCTGACCACCGATCGTTGAAGGCACAGTCCCTGCGATCAGTCCTGCTTCAGCCATTATGGAGTTGGCATTCACTCTTTGTACCAGCAGGCCTGCTTGCGGCAAGTTAAGCAAGGCGGCGACTTTCTCATCTATCATCACGCCTTCAAAACCTGCGAGAACTCCTGAACTTGTCAACAGGGCTTGTTTTGCCGTGTTGCTTGAAGTCGCAAACCCGATACCATCAAATCCACCGCTTTTTGTCAGAATGAAGCTTACGATACCAATCACTTCACCCTGCACATTAAACATTGGTCCGCCGGAGTTACCGGTATTGATAGCCGTATCTGTTTGCAAAAATTCTATTGGCGTGCCACGAGCCATTATGCCACGGTTTAATCTGCCCGATAAGTGGCCGACACTCAGTGTCTGGGATATGCCAAACGGAGCACCAATTATGAATACCTCACTGCCAATAGGAGTTTTATTGGAATCGGCCAGCGTGGCTATTTTAGGGTTGGGGTGACTTTCCCTGAGTTTGATTAGCGCTACGTCGCTTGCAGCTAGTGATGAAATGACATCAGCCTGGATTCTTACTCCATCTGTAAATAAAACCTCAATTGCCTGCGCGCCATCAATAACATGTGCCGCTGTTAGAATCTGGTTTTCTTCAATCAGTACGCCAGAACCGATACCGAGTGCTGCATCAGAGGCTTTTTGTCCGCTTTCTAATGTTGCTGTGAATACGGTTACTACTGACTCGGAGTGTTCTGCATACAACGCGGCAAAGTCTGTCTTGTCGCTGGCTTGAGCGATAGTCGAGAAAAGGGTGAGTATCGTAAAGAGAATGCGCATGCGTGGTTCCTGAATTCCTTAGGTAATCAGAATGTCTTTATCTCACTGGATTCAAGCATACTACGGAGCATACAGAATATATTTCCTAGGTCCAGTTGATTTGTTGGCCCGTTGCTGCTTTATAGCACCCGACTATAGATGCTTTCACCATAACAGTGAGGTAATTTGAAATACTGATAAAGCGAATTTTCTGCAAGGAAGGGAAAAAACGTGTCGCTGTGTGCAGCAGCGGACATAGTAGAGCGATTCCGCAAGCTAAGATCGGCAGCAGATAGTTGCCACTGAGAATTCCTGAAAGTATGGATAGTGCGATAAACAGTACAATCACAGGACCGATAAACCAGCGCATAATTTTATGGCAGGTGAATTTCACAGCGGTTAGTGGATTGCCGTTTGGAGGCCAGACATGTTTGCGTTTAAGGCTTTGAATACCACCAATTACGATTCTTACTTTCCTATGGTACTCAGAAGCTATCTCTGATCTGTTTTGTTCATAGCCAAGGGCCTGAGGTTCGAAGATTAATCTTCGACCCTGCTGTATCACTCCCATAGATAAAACAAAATCATCGTTCAGCGTATCTTTAAGCAGTGGCCTGAAAAGTTCTCTCCGCAGAGCGTACATAGCCCCGTCTGCTCCGATCATATTTCCGGTATTGCTTTCCAGTTGTTGTATATTGTGTTCGACCTGATAGTAAGCGTTTTCAGCATCTGAATAGCTTAGTCCGTCGTTTAGTAAAACCACTTTACCGGACACAGCTCCGATAATCGGGTCGGCGAAATGACGTACCAGTTGTAGAATAGAGTTTCGCTGGTACATAACATTTGCATCTGACAAAACAACGATATCAGACTCAATTTGAGTCATACCAATATTTAATGATGTGGCTTTTCCATCATTGGCCGATTTGGCAATCAGTTTGATTCCCCGGGCCTCAAAGGTTTTTACAATGTCGTCTGTGTTGTCCGATGAGCCATCCGAAACAACTATGATTTCGAGAAGATCCCCAGGATAGTCGATGGCAAGACTATTCTGTAGTTTTTCTTTGAGTACGTTGCCTTCGTTGTACGCTGCAATCAATAATGTTACCGATGGTCTATAGTCCGGGTCGATCTTATGATCTACATTTCGAAACCGCGCGATTAATTCAAGCAGTAATGTATAGGCACCAAAGTTAAAAACGATGATTAAGGCAAGCAGTATTAATAAACCGTTTACAACAGCTACTGCCATGCCGCCCCCATAAACATCGACTGGCCGCGTGCAGTGAAGTAAACATTCAATAGAGCCCAGATACCACTGGCTTGTTTGAGTCTTTGTAGACCAGCACTTTTCTTATAGCCCATAAGAAAAAGTGGTAACTGCCACATTCCGATGAGCAGGAGAACCCACCAGAGGGAAACTTTTCCGGCGATAGCAAGTATCAATATAACCGTAGTAAGCAACATCGCTGCAATTTGAGCCATCGGGAATAAAAGGCTTGGCAACTCGGTCATTGAAAAGCCGTGTTTTCTTATTCCCTCAATGTTACTGACTCCACGCCAGCGCTCCTTTTCGTAGAAGCGCTTTACGTTATGCGCCTCACCATGATGCACCGCTTTGATAGAGGGGTCGCAAATGATATCGGTGTGGTTTTGAAGTCTGATGCCAAGATCATAGTCTTCGCAGGTTTCAAGGCTGGTATCAAAACCTTCGACAGCATTGAACACATCTCGTCTGACAAAGAGGTTCATCGACTCTAGCCACTCTACTTTTTGTGGTGGGTCTGTCGGTGCGCCTTTCTTCCTGATCTGATACCAGCACTCCTGTACCCAGGTCGATTGATCGGGGATACCTGGAGGGCTACCAAAACACTTGATGGTTTCATTATCTATGTAGGGTAGAACTGAATCGAACCAATCCGACTGGAGGGTACAGTCGGCATCGATGAATGACAGAACATGGCCTTGCGCGCGTTCTGCACCATAGTTGCGCAGAGCAGCAACAGTGACATCGGGAACAATATGAACATCAGCGGCAAATTTACGGGCGATATCTACCGTGCCGTCCTCTGAGCCGTTGTCGATGACCAGGATCTCGTAAGCCATATCGACTGATCGAGCGTCACGAATCGAACGCAAGCACGCTTCAAGGTTGCTCGCCTCGTTTTTGACCGGGATTATTATCGAAAGGCTGATCAAGGTAGTGTGTCTTCACAGATCGGGTTTAAGCTCTTGGATTTCCAGTATCATTGGAGCGCAGAGCAGCGAGAGTGTACTGGCAATTGCTTTCGGCGACATTGACTGTTGTCACAGCAGAGCTGGACGATTCAGTACGGGCGAGCAATCTGACAGAGGATTTGAATCACCGCACGTTCATTCCGTGATATGGGTGCGTGAAGTATGCCACACCTCAGATCACAACAGGTTCCTCTCGCGGTTGAACCTGCGTTCTATCGGCCAGTGTTCGTGCTCTTTTAGGGTCCTGTGGTTCACAATCTTAATGAGAATTGTTCTCAGTA
The DNA here is from genome assembly GCA_938020525.1 of uncultured Granulosicoccaceae bacterium. Taxonomy (GTDB): domain Bacteria; phylum Pseudomonadota; class Gammaproteobacteria; order Granulosicoccales; family Granulosicoccaceae. Next base: position 6,804 of record CALIHW010000155.1, read on the forward strand.
AGGTCTCGGCAACAGTCGGCTACGGATACAGTAGACTAGTAGGTTTTGGTGAATCTGGCTTTACTGGCCAGACTTGGCACTGGAGTTCAAATGATAGCGCTGTGGGATCTTGGAAATGTCGTTGTGCAGTGGAATCCGGATAAGATTCTGCAAAGGACAGGGCTTCCTGCAAACAGAGCAAATTTGCTCCGCCAACATTTGTTTGAGAGCGAATTGTGGCTTGATCTTGATAGAGGGGTTACAGACGAGGAAACGGTGGCTGCAGAGATTTCCGCACTTAGCGACCTGCAGCCTTCTGAGTTGTTCGAGTGCTTTGATATTGTTCGTGAGTCGTTGACTGACCTGCCTGAATCAGTGGAACTGATTCAACAGATGCATAGTGCGGGCATCCCGCTTTATGTGCTTTCCAATATGTCGCTTGTCAATGCTCAATACCTGCGAGGTCGACCTTACTTTGAACTGTTTAATGGCGTTGTGATATCTGCCGAGGAGAAAATGATTAAACCTGACCCTGCTTTATTTGAGCTGGTTCTTAAGCGTTACGATCTCAAGGCCGTGGATGTGGTATTCATTGACGACAGCGAGCCAAATATTGATGCTGCGAAATCATTAGGCATTAACACGGTTCATTTTAAATCAACCGATCAATGTTACGCGAAGGTACGCAGCTTTTTCTCTGAACTTGCGCCCGGTTAAATAAACGCTGAGGCTACAGGTTATTTACATCAGTCGGTATGTTGCATTAGGCTGCTAAAGAAAAACGGACAACCTGCCTGCATTATTCACAAGGCGACCGACTCTTTTTAGTTCCTGCCTATATGATAGGGTTTGGTAGTTTTTGGCGATGTTTTCTATTTTACGCTCTGTCTATTCGACAACAGAAGCCATTATCGCGTCACATCTCACCCGAGCCCCCTCGGTGCGTGGCAGGCCTCGCTTCTCAGGCGACGTGTTTAGCGATAGTGACTCTGGACGCCGAATCCTCATGAATAATTCAGGCTAGCCACCGTATGTCAAAGCTATATTTTTATTATTCCTCGATGAATGCTGGAAAATCCACATCATTGCTGCAATCCAGTTATAACTATCGCGAGCGTGGCATGAACACGTTGGTGTTGTCGCCCATGGTTGATGATCGCGATGGTCGAGGCGTGGTTGCATCGAGAATCGGCCTGAAAACAGAAGCCACAGTGATTCGGCCGGATGATAATGTTTATGAGGTGATTGAAAGACATCATGGCAATCAGTATTTGAGTTGTGTATTGATTGACGAAGCACAGTTTTTAAAACGCGAGCAGGTTTTTCAATTGGGTGAAGTCTGTGACCGGCTGAATATACCGGTTCTTGCATACGGTATCCGCACAGACTTTCAAGGAGAGCCATTTGAAGGCAGTAAATATCTGCTAGCTTGGGCAGATAACCTGAAAGAATTAAAGGCTATTTGTCACTGTGGCCGCAAGGCAACCATGGTGATCAGACGCGATGCAAGCGGCAAAGCTGTTAAAGAAGGTGCGCAAATAGAAATCGGTGGTAATGATCTTTATGAATCTACCTGCCGATTGCATTTTAAAGAAGAGTATTTTGCCTAGCCTGGATTATTCATCAGGCGACAAGTAAATATTGGCGAAATGCTATGTATACAGTTCCAAACCACTTTTTTAGCACCTTTTTCAAAGTAGCAGTGTGTCTATTCGACGTCAGAAGAAAATCTGGCGTCACATCTCGGCCCATCCTCTTCGGCACGTGGCAAGCCACGTTTCTCAGACGATTGGCCGACCTGTTTAGCCAGATTTCCTCTAAACATCGAATCCCCATGAGTAATGCGGGCTAGGAGTCCGCGCGGCAGAAGCTCCACTACTGCGAACGCACCCTGACGGTACGCCAAGGCGACAATAATTATCGATCATTTACGTTGCATATGAGTAACTATGCGCCGTAAATGATCGTAAAAACTCCCTCGACATGGCACGTTCTCGCTACGCGAATTTACACCGCGCAGACTCCCAGCCGTTGATAAATTAAGCAAGTACTTTTTCACGGTGATAAACATAGAGCCCGGACCCGAAAATAATTGCAATGCCGAGCCAGGTACTAAGCGCCGGTATGTCTGTGAGAAAATACCATCCGAAAAATACTGCGCCGACAATTTCAAAGTAGTGAAAAGGTGCTAACGATGACGCATCGACAAAGCTAAAAGCATAAACCAACAGGAGGTGACCGACGCAACCAATAGCACCGATGAGAACCATCCATCCCCACTGCTCGGGAGTCGGTGAGGATATCTGCAATATAGAGAATCCTGCGGTATTGCCAATCAGCATTGCGGCACTTATGGTCAGAAATCCGGCAATGCCGGTATATAATTGAATGATGACGGCATGGCTCTTTTGCGCAAGTTTACGGGTAATAATCAGATACAAAGCAAAGCAAAATGCGGCACCGAGCGGCAGGACTGCGTAAACACCGAATGCTTTAGCACTCGGTTGAATAATAACTAGCGCACCAATGAAACCTACTATGACTGCTATTAGTCGTCTAATACCAATTTTTTCATCAAGAAAAATCGGTGACAGCAATGTCAGCAGTAGTGGTTCGACAAAAAATATAGCCAGAGTGTCTGCCACTGGCATTTTTATTAAAGAGGTAAAAAAGAACAGTGTTGCGGTTGCGATTAGTACACCGCGTATTGCAAACAGATGCCATTGACTGACTATCAGATGCTGCCGTAGAGGATATAGAAATGGCAATAGAAACAGGGACTGAAACAGCATCCGACTCCAAACAATCTGTCCTGAAGCCATGCTTGATGTCAGGTACTTTGCAATGACATCCATCAACGGCAGCAGCACCAGGGCTGCCAACATAGATGCAACGCCGCGCTGATAGCTACTTGTATTTGAAAACAACTAGCTGACCGGGCTTAATAGCGGACTGGGCTAAGCAATAGAACCGGGCTTAGCAATAGAATAGACAATCCGAAAATACGGTCGGGCTATCAGGAAGGCTGATTCTGTTGCCACCAGCTTTCTGCAGAATCGCGAACTTCAGGCCCGTGAAATCTAGCCAGGTTGTCGGTGGGTTTGAGCTCTTCTGTATAGAAAAATTCCGGTAGCTCATCATCATTGACAGCAAAGCCTGCCTTTTCATTAAACTGGTTTTCAAGGTGAAGTGTTTCAATGCCGAGCTTGCGGTAGAAGTCAGGGGTAAGCTCTGTGCCATGGGCATCGTTTAGTGCATTCACCATGAATTCAATCTGGGCGTAAGTGACAGATCTTCCGAAGATACATAAACCCAGTGAATCGGTAGATGCGGTCAGTGCTTGCATATCAAGGCTTGCATGGACCAACTCATCAGCAGATTTACCGGCACTGTCGTACTGTGGCAGATTGCCGGCAGTATGGTCTGCTCCCTGTGCGGTCATCATCATGGTGATGCCGGTGACTTCAATTACGCGCGGATCATAGGCACTGATAGTTTGTTTTTTTACTACCGGTACACGCTTCAAACCATAGTGTTCCCCGACTCTCGCGGCACCTTGTGCCACCAGCCTGCCATGTTCAGTGCCTTTGCGAAGATGGTTATCAAGTATGTCCTCCATATAGGCGACATCGCCAAATTCAGCTTCACCGGCATCCATTAATACGGCAATGGTGCCACCTAGTTCTATGGTATCTACACCGAGGTCATTGGCGAGCCAGTTGAGTTTGGCCAGATCATCCGGATCTTTTACACCGCAGTTGGTGCCGAGTAATCCAATGGTTTCGTACTCAACCGGTGAAACGACTTCATTGCCATCTTTGTCTGCATAGACATTGCTGCATTGAATCAGACAGCCGGGCATGCAGGCGTGTGTGGTTTCACCACCACGTTCTATGTTTTGCTCACGCAGGTAGTCGCCGCTTAACTTGAATGTTTCTGTATTGGTATCTGCCGCCTGACCACCGGTGAAGTTTCTTACCGGTATGCCACCGAGTTGGTTGATTACATCAGACATCATGGCCGTGCCGGTTTTGGCGAAATTATCAATAGCGGGTTCAGCTTTTAGCATTTTGTTGTACGCACGAACGGCACCCATGAGTTTCTTGCGTTCGTGAAAAGTCGGCATCTTGTGTAGATCAACCACTATGGCTTTGACTTTTTTGTTACCCATCACTGCACCCACACCACCGCGTGCGCTCAGGCGGGATGGTCTAAGGTCAACGTCACTAAATGAAATACCGCCGAGCAACCCTTCGTATTCACCGACCTGACTGCACAGTCCAATACTGACTTTCTGACCATACTTTTCATGCAGTTTGGCGGCAGCATCGAAATTACCCATGCCTAAAAATTCCTCAGCTGAGTCAAAGCTGATTTCACCGTCTTTGGTGATACGGATGACGACCCAGTCGTCGCTGCAGTTGTAAAGCGTAAGCCCGGCTAGTTCGAGCTGGCCGAGTGCAAAGCCAAATGTACCACCCGAGTTGGCTTCCTTTATGCCACCGGTCAGCGGGCTTTTGCAACCGACACTTAACCGATTGGCATTAGAGAAGTTTGATCCTGCGAACGGTCCGGCAGAGAAGATAAGCGGGTTGTCCGGAGAGAGCGGGTCAACGGTGGCAATGTTTTGCTCTACCAGAGTTTTGGCAATCAGATAACGACCGGCACGGATGACCTCTTCGCCTTCAAGCGGCTGCTTTTTTACCGACTGATTTCTAAGATCGATGTGATAGAACGTGCGCATGATTTGTCCTGGAGTGCTGCTAGCCAACGGACAGTATACTGTACCGAGCGCGCGACTGTATTGGTTGGGATGCGACTCGAGTCTGGCCTCCTTTCGCTCCGATGATCCAGCCGCTGAAATTAACGCCAGTAAAAACGCAGACCAACACCCAATGCGGTTCCATCACCGATGTCAGTCTGTACGAGTGCAGAGAATCCGGTTGCCACTTCGTACAAGGCGGCTAGATTCAGGCTCAGATCGGTGTCAAACGTGGTAGAGAGATTCAGTGAGCCATTCACTTCGAGCGCATTGTTTACCGCGTAGCGAATGCCGGCCCCTGCATAAAGACCTGTTTCGTCAATACCTTCGACATCTGCGATCTGGAAGCCGAGATCAAAAACCCAGTCGGCTTTTCCCTGGTAGTTGGCAGTTTCAATGTGATATGCCACACCGCCTGAAATCGTGTCGGCATCGAGGCGTCCTTCATTTAACCTAGCGTAGCCTACCTGTAATGCATAGTTATCCCTGATATCAGCTGAGAAAAGCAGACCCAGACCGTCAGCACCATCGCTATCAAGGTACAAAAGATCGATGTAGTTGTAATTGAAAACACTGGGCCCGTTCTTTAACAGCTGGGCTGAAGCCGGACTGAATGTCAGAAAGCTCAGTAGTGCCAGAAGCAAATTACGAAGAAGTATGACTCTAAACATCAATTCACCAGTGTAGAAGTGCTAGACCCGGCGAATATACCTGATTCCCAAGGGGACCGGGGTTACAGACGAGCTGGTGATTGGTGAACTTCGATAGAAGCCTGGCGTTAGCTTACAGACGGCAGATCGTGAGCTGGAGAGCGAAGTACGTAGAAGATGAACGCAACGATTAGGCAAATAGACATGGGGATGACCTGATTGAGTGATTGAATATTTATGTCATGACAATAGCTCATTTAACGCGTCATGACAAAATATATTTAGCATTTATCGTGTCATGACACTGTGTTTAACAATCGGATCCGATAACGTAGGTGGAATGGTTATCTTCTGTTCACTTAGCGTGAGCCCTATGTGGGCTGTCTTGGCGTAGAAACGTCAATTATCCGGCGTTGTGAGGCTCAGTCAGGCTCTGTCGGGGCTTTTTTGTGGCCTGACTTTCTAGTAGCCACTTAATGGCCTTTTAATGGTCGGTAAAGTAGTAGAATCTCGGCTACTTTTAGACAGCTAATCAAAATGGTAGATACACAGCATGGTTGATGAGGTGAACGACACCGGTCTTGTTCTGGATTCGTTTGTCCCGCCGGGATCCGGTGGACGCTGGCCATGGAGTAATCTGCTCACCTGGTGTCTGAGCTTGCTGATGCTTGGAGGATTGGTTGCGGCAACCAGTGTCTGGTCGGTGGAACATTTTGCTTCGCGCCTGGACCGCAGTGTCAAAACAGAGCTTTTGTCCTCTGGTGTTGATGCCTCGCAGCTCAAGTTTGATTGGGATTACCGCGATGTTGTCGTTAGTGGAAAATTGCCTGCCGACTCGTCTGAAGAGCAATTACTGGCTGTGCTGCGCAATGCCGATAACAGTGGTATCAGAAAAATCCGCATGGATCTCGATACCAAAGAAGACCAGCCAGAGGGTGTGCGCTTCGGTACTGTTGATGTAACGGCTGTATTGAAAGACGGACAGATGATTCTGCAGGGCGCTGTGCTAACCACTGAACAACGCGATCAGTTGCAGGCAGCGGCGGTAAAGGCGATCGGGGTTGAAGAAATTCGCAACGAAATTGTGATCTCGGGTTTCCAGGAGCAGACACCCGGCTCAGATCAACGCGTTGCAAGCCTCGCAAACTCGATAGCGGGTCTCAGCAAAGGCGCAACTGCAGATGCCCGATTATCAGCAACTGATTTTAGATTTAACGCAACCGTATCTGATGAGGAACAGGCAGATGATCTGCTGCGACTGCGTGGCAACGCCGGGGATCTGGGTCTGGTGATAAGCGGTGATATTGTTACTCGCCAATCGACACCAGGTGGTGTGCTGGATGTTATTGCAAAAAAAGATAATGGTCGGATTCTGCTTAGCGGTACAGTCACCAGTGAAGCACATAGGCAGACACTGGTAGATGCAGCTACCGGTGCGTTTGATCAACAAAGCGTTATCGATGAAATTTCAGTTGCGGAGAATCAACGATTATCTGTTGAGACTGAACGTGCAGTATCAATACTTGCTGCTGCGATAGACTATTTTGATGATGCAGTCGAAGCCAGTGCCTGGCTTACCGAAGATGTCTTTACTTTTAATGCCACGATGGAGCTCGAAGAAGAAACAGGACCATTGATAGCGGTCGCCAATTCAGCGCAAGATTTAGGGATGCAGTTATCCGGCTCAATTGATGCGCGGCAAATATCACTTGATCGTGAAGTAAGTTTGCTGCAGGCCGAGATAGACGGACTCCGTGATGAAATCAGAGAGAACGTAGTATTTGAATCCGGTAAAGCAGATCTTGATTTCACAGCAAAGCAAACACTCGACAAGGTAGTGGATGCTATGAACCGTTACCTGCGACCGGTAGTTGAAGTTGGCGGACATACCGATGCTAACGGCTCTGATGATGCGAATCGAAAGCTGAGCCTGTTCCGAGCCACAGCGGTGTTGGAATATCTAAAAATTAGCGGCATCGATGGATTGAGGCTGCGCGCAATTGGACTCGGTGAATCATCGCCGATTGCCAGCAACTCGACAGAGATTGGAAGATTGCAAAATCGTCGTGTCGAGTTTATTGCGAACAGTGATTTCCAAAACCAATAATTTACCGATAACAACGGTTATATAAGAAACAGGTGACAACATGCTTTGGGTGCTGTGGGATATAGTCTTACCGTTAATTGCGGCTTTTCTTGTGGGGCTGCTGACAGGCTGGCTGCTCTGGCGGTGGCGCAGAAGTCGTATCGATGCGGTTGGCCTCAGTAAGTTACGGCGTTCCAGTGCACGCAACAAAGCAGATGTTGAGCGGCTGCAACAAAGCAATATCGAATTATCTGATCGCTTACAAGCGGCCAGTGGCTCTGGTGGTAGTGAGCTTGCAAGTGCGAAGAAGCGGATCGATCTTCTTACAGAAGAGCTTAAGTCTTCTCGCCATGAAGTAGCCGAGCTTAAAAATTCCAATGGCTCAGGCGATGCAGAGTTGCATCAAGAACTTCAGCATGCGCGCAGTCGAATTGCAGAGCTTGAAGATAGCGTAGCGCAAGGATCACCTTCATCATCAGGTGGATCCTCAAGCTACACGGAAATTGCTGATCTGCGCGAAGAAATTGCTGCACGTGACCGAATGATTGCAACCCTTGAAAAGTCGCTCGAGCAGTTTGGTGAGAGTGGTGATATTACAGCGCTGATGGCAGACATCGCAATTCGTGACAGAAAGATTAGCGAACTCGAAGCAGCGGTCGCGACATTTAATCGTGGATAGTCTTTACACACCCGGTTGAGATGAAGAGCGAATGTTCAGCCTGTTCGCTATTCTGCTTGTTTGCTGTGCTGCTAGTTCGCTGTTTCGGGGTAAGAAGCTCAATACGGTATTGGTTCCGATGCGTGTTGCACTAACCAAATCTAGTCGCACCAAATAAATATCGACTCTGGTTTTGTGTCAATTTCGATCATCTTTGCTTTTCCTGAAGGCAAAAAAAAGCCGGGGAATCCCGGCTTTTTTAATCATTGCTACAGCCGTCGATTACTGTGGTATCTGACCGCGAATGAAGTTTGTACCATCTGTACGGTGTACATTGAAGTAGGTGTCACCTGCTAGTACGAGCGCGAGATTTTCAGCTGAGAAGGTATCCTGCGCGGTCCACGTCAAGCCATTACCCGCATCTTCCAGTGTTACTATGACGGGTCCTTCTTCACCTGCAGCACCAGTATGGATATGCACCATAGAGACAGTCTCAGGATTGCCATCGGCATCGACGTCAGAAGCATTCAGATTGATATTAACAACGGCTGAGAAATCACCGGTGACGCTGTTGATGTTTATAAAGCCTGCACCGTTAGAGAATTCCGTTCCCGCTGGTACAGCGTTGCCAGCAGTGAGTTCTGCGAATTCCGGATTTATTCCGGGGAGTAAGATAATTCCGTCGCGCGAAGTACCGTCAGAAAGATCGACCTGAATAAACAAGTTGCCACTGGCTATGTTCTGAGCAACTGTAGCGGCCTGATCAGCGGCAAGCGGTGTAGGTAGAAAGTACGAAGGGTTACCATCACCGTTGAACTGCACAAGCTCCGCTCCGTTCCCGGCTGCTGCGATACCTGTGCGGAGTGCTGCGCGTGCCGGGCCAACGCCATCTGGAAGGCCTTCTATGCTTATTTGGCCTGTGAGGTTGGAGCCATCCCAGTCCAGCGCGGCCGTGCCAGCATCAGAGAGAGGAATGTCGAGCGGTCCAACCTGGTCTGCAGCAGTCAGGACGGTTCCGGTCATGTCGCCAGTTGTGTCGGTATCTGTATCGGTGTCAGTTCCATCAGTACCGTCCATACCATCCATGTCGCCAGTGACCATGTCCGGGTCAATGACTACTTCATCTGTTTCGCCGCCGCCGTCGTCATCGTCGCTGCCACAGCCTGCAAGTATTGAAACACTGAACAACGGTACCAGCGCAAGTGGCAACCATCTTTGCTTGAAATTCTTTGATTTGCTCATTTTCATATCCGGTAGATGTTGGTAAAAACTAGCCCACTCGACACCGATGATGTTTGGCGCAATGATGTGCGTCTAACATGCCTCAGCCGTGAGATTCACTCTGCAACGTAGGTGACCTGACAAATGGTACCGCACGTATACTGGGAGTTCTATTCACAAGTTAGTGATTCGTGTACCTATTCTGTTACAGAATAGCGATACTGGCAACCCGTGCCAACACTAAGGTACAAACGGGTCGCGGCCGGATTGTATTTCGTCAATGTT
>CALIHW010000156.1 GCA_938020525.1 uncultured Granulosicoccaceae bacterium
GATCTTCTGTTATCGAATTTTCCAAATGGCCTGCTAGCTTGTGGCCTGCTGCTTTTCCTGCCATTCACTATTGGTGAAAGCCCGGATAGTTAGCGCATGAATAGCGCCTGATTTGATGTACTCGTCCAGTACCGCATATACCAGTTTGTGGCGTTTCAATGGGGCAAGTCCTTCAAATTCATCGGCAATGACCTCTGCTTCGAATTTGCTGCCGTCACCGGTGACGGTTGCTTTGGCGCCGGTGATAGACTGTTCAATCTGGTCGCTGTAGTAATCCATTCTCATCCGGATAGCCCTTTGTTGTTTGAAATCTGGGTTAATTGAAATCGGGGTTAGTTTGTAGCTGTCGAGTATACATCGACCCAAGCGGACAGGTCCTGCACTCTGTGTATTTTACAAAAAAAGAGGGCCCGCTGACGCAGGCCCGATATGGGGGTGAGAACGTGACTGTGCAAAAACAGACCACGCCTTATACTTGTAGTACGTGTGGTAAAAAAAACAAGCTAATTGCAGGACATTTTCAGTTCTGGAGCTAATTATTTTTAGCCGTCAAAAAACCAGTTATCCCCATCTAAGATTGGCATGAAATTTCCCTCCGGTGGCCTGGTTGGTATTCTCATGATATTGGCATATCTGTGTCTAAGGTTTGACAATCCAGTCAATTAAATTGCAGCTCCTGTTTTTACCGGCGATTGCCAGCCTGGGCCAGACGATCAGGGCTTTTCGAAAAATATGTAGGGTGTCGAGTAGTCACTAAATTCAAAGTAGACTTTTTCGTCTTCGCCATCACCAAGCTCGCCGTCCAGATTTTCGTCCATGATGCCGTAACCGAATCGATATGGACGATCGACATCGCGGCTGGTGCCAGTTGCAGTTGAGAGTTTGTCGATCTTCATGAAACGCCTGACCACCTGGTTGCCGGAATACACTTCGAGCACTCCATTGGTGCCGGTCCAATTTTGCAGGGAGCGGCCGAGTTTGTTCTGTGACTCCTGGGTACAGGCCGTTAATACAAGTGCGCCCGTTGCGACAAAAGCGGCTAGAATAGTTTTGTTGAACATATTGGTCGGTTCCTTAAAATAACAGGGGTTGTTGCCGGATAGTCTAATATGTAGTGGCGCGAGAAGGCACTTTAAAGTCCACCTCGCCCGGATAGGGTGAATGACCGGGGCAGGTTGAATCACCAGGATAGGTTGAATTACGGGCCGATTGACCGATAACTGGCTGGCACAGCAGCTAACTATAACCTTTTACAGGCATTCCAATGAGCAAAAACGAGCCGGGTACACGCTACGGTATCAAGGTAACCATGCCGGGCGGGGATACTATGTCAGCACCACACTTGCTTGGCGATGACTGGAACTCAACTCGATGGTTTGATTCTGAACGCGCACGCGATGAGGCGCTGACCGATATGGAGCGTCAGCCACCTTATTACCGGCTGGGTGATTCGCCGACTGTAAAGCTTGAAAAGATAGAACAACCGGTAAACTAATCACCAACTGCGGAAGCTTTAAACCTGCTGCGTAAGCTTCCTCTTTGCACTCAGGCGGGGCCGAAAAACAGGTCATGGAAAAAGCAGCCAGGGTTATAAGTTCTTTGGATAGTCATACCAGCGCATTGCTGCGCAGTCTCGATAGATATCTTCCCAGCTTTCAATATCGAGTTCGAAACAGGCCATAGCACACGTCGGCATTTGCAAATTGCTCTTGCTGCATAAAAAGTTACCCAAAGAAGAAACCCCTGGATTGTGGCCAACCATCAATGCCACAGTGATATGTTCGGGCAAACTGCTAACAGCCTGTTCAAGCGCAGACAATGGCGCTTCATAGATAGTGTCGGTGGTGAGTAGAGCCTTTTTACCGAGCCCTAGTGCAGACATTAACAGATCGGTGGTTTCAAGCGCACGTACAGCGGTACTGGATAGCACCAGCTCCGGGGCTGGGCCACGATTGGTCAATCGGTCTGCCATAACCGGTGCGTCTTTGATACCGCGCTTGTTTAATGGTCTTTGGAAGTCACTCAGTGCGTCGTTGTTCCAGCTGGATTTTGCATGACGGGTGATGATTAGTGTCTTCATACTTACCCGCCTTGTGACGTTAGTTAGCGACCGAGTGGATTAATTTTTGGTGGCAGCGTGACTGAATTTACTACAGCATCGGGGTGGCCGGCAATTTCACGTGAGTCAGCTTCTGTGGTGCTTAGTGGAATCAGGTCATTCGGAATCCAGATAGTCTGACCGACTTTAATCGATGCCGGGTTTTGAATTCGGTTGAAGTCTGCGATGCGGCGCCAGTTTTCGCTGGCGCGCGTTTGCTCAGAAGCAATTAGCACCAGGTTGTCGCCGGCCTGGATGACATACTCCACCGCACCGAGCTGATTGCCGAACTCTTTACCTGCTTCAACTGGTTCGACAGTTTCAACAGCAGTAGGAGTTGCAGCACAGCCCGTGAGCAACAGCACCAACGATAAAGCTGCTCCGACTGTGATTGATTTTTTCATTGGTCTATCTCCTGTACATACTGCCGGTGACTCAGCTGTTTGGTTTTGGCTGTATGGCTTTGGCCGTGTATCCTTTTATTCCGGGTATCAGCTCCAGGTATCTCTGAGGCTAACAATTCGATTGCAAACCGGACGCTCCGCTGTGGAGTCTTCATCGACAGCAAAGTACCCCTGCCGCTCAAACTGATAGCTCGAACCAACAGCGGACGATGCCAGAGCGGGTTCCAATTGTGCATCTTCCATTACTACCAGGGAGTCAGAGTTGATCGCATCTAAATAGTTATCTTCGGCCAACGGGTTAGGTTGGTTGAACAGGCGATCGTAAACTCGTACCTCTGACTTTACGCTATGCCCTGCCGGGACCCAGTGGATAACCCCTTTTACTTTGCGGCCTTCAGGCTTTTTACCGAGAGTATCAGGGTCATGTGTGCAGTGAAGTTCAGTGATTTTGCCATTTTCGTCTTTGATAACTTCGTCACAACGAATCACGTAGCTACTGCGTAATCGAACTTCACCGCCTGGTACCAGGCGTTTGAACTTTGGTGGTGGATCTTCTTCAAAATCTGATTGCTCAATGTACACCTCCCGTGTGAATGGCAGCTGTCTTGACCCGAGTTCCGGCTTATTGGGATGATTGGCGAATTGCAGTATTTCATTGTGGTCATCGGCCAGGCTGGTGATGACCACTTTTAGCGGCTCGAGAACCGCCATCCGACGTTCGGCAGATTCATTGAGTTCCTCGCGAATTACGGTTTCCAGCACACTAATCTCAATGACAGCAGAGCTTTTGGTCACACCGATGCGACGACAGAATTCACGTATTGAGTCCGGTGTAAAACCTCTCCTGCGCAAGCCGGATATGGTTGGCATTCTTGGGTCGTCCCAGCCACTGACAAGCCCTTTTTGCACCAGCTCTATGAGTTTGCGTTTACTCAAGACAGTGTATTCAAGATTTAACGGACCGAATTCAGTCTGCACCGGGCTGCCAAGTTCGACCGCTACGCTCGAGGCTTTTACTTTCTCGATAACCCATTCGTATAAGGGCCGATGATCCTCGAATTCCAGCGTGCATAGTGAGTGTGTAATACCCTCAATGGCATCTGAAAGACAATGCGTGTAATCGTATAGCGGATAGATGCTCCATTTATCCCCGGTACGATAGTGGTGGGTTTTCTTAATGCGGTAGATCGCAGGATCACGCATATTCATGTTGCTGGAAGCCATATCGATCTTTAATCGAACAATATGATCGCCTTCGTTATGTTTGCCGGACTTCATTTCTTCAAGTAATTCAAGGCTCTGTTCGGCACTGCGATTTCGATACGGACTTTCCTTGCCTGGCTCTTTCAAGGAACCACGGTATTCACGAATTTCCTCAGCGCTCAAACTGTCCACGTAGGCATCTCCGCTCTTGATTAGAGCGACAGCACAGCTATAGAGATCATCGAAATAATCAGACGCGTAGCACAGGGATTTCCACTGGAAGCCCAGCCACTCGACATCGCGTTTGATAGCGGTCATGAACTCTTCGCTTTCCTTGTCCGGATTGGTATCGTCGAAGCGCAGATTGGTCCAGCCGTTAAAATCCTGAGCTATGCCGAAGTTGAGGCAGATCGACTTTGCATGGCCCAGGTGCAGATAGCCATTGGGCTCCGGAGGAAACCGGGTGGCCACCGTGCTGGCTGCCTGTTTTTCGATCATCGATCGGATGAAATTGCTTGGTGCCGGGTCGCTTTCAGAAGCCATGAGGTGATGTATCAGAGAATTATCAGGAATAGAGAGTAAGAGTAGTGTAAGACGAAACCGACGGATGGGTAATTATTTGTTACAAGGAATTTGAAAGTGTGACCAGCATGGACTACCATTACGGGTTCGGGGCTGGTGTAGCTCAGTTGGTAGAGCAGCTGATTTGTAATCAGCAGGTCGTAGGTTCGACTCCTATCACCAGCTCCATATTTTTCAAGTAGTTACCCGAATCGTTGTAAACCCTCCAAATACCGTTGCTACCTTATTGGTACCGCGAGTGTATTTCACTTTCACTTTCACTTTAGCTTTGTGAGTACGGGATGACTGGCCGTTCTCGGAATGGTGGGCTAACTACAGTCCTGAAAGTACCCTTCCTCTACTAACATGTTCAAAGCGTTAATCATTTGCACTGCCAGTGTTAGTGCTTTATGTACAGCCTTTCGCTCTATCCTGTTGGTCGCCTCGTGCATAATAGGCTAGTACACGGTCAGATTGTTGGTGAAATCCTCCGGTTGGTGTTGGCAGCATCATTGGCGGAGACTTATTGGTGTTAGTAGGGCAATCGACGGCCTTGTCTCAAGCGTCGTTGATAAACAGGCCATTGCTTTAAAAGCAGGCCGTTAGGTGCGGATCAGCAGTTAGCTTGGCAACTAGCTTGGATTTACTGGCGCGAGGCTATTGAATCCCCGCGTCGCTGTTGGCCTCCCTCAGACCACCGCTAAACATCCGATATTCTTCGAAAGAGTTTTCATCTTTGGTCATCAGTTGAATTAGCTTTGGATGAACAATCAGTTTATCTCTGCCTTAGTCAATGTTTCCCTCTCAGACTTAGGCTTGTTCATGTACGCAGAATCAACAGATCAACTGAACATGTCGATATAATCCGATATTGTAAACATATCCAGGTATATGTGCTTACGGAATAAACATGTTTTCTGGGAACTCTGGGCGAGCAATCTGGGTTACAGGTCACATTTAGAAAGGTCACAGATCGCAGCCTACTGCGTTGTATCTTCCCAAATCGAGTCCTTTCCACCGCTCTGTAAGTGTGTCCCATGACATCCCCAGGCATGGGTGCGTTGTGTCATTTGCACTATTGCAGTTAAGCCAAGTTGCAAGTTTGGCGTAGGTTACACGTTAACTTAAAAACCCTTTTTCGAGCATTGTCTGCGGAACGTCGACGCCTAGGCGGTTCAGTACTGTTGGCGCTATTTGTAGCTGACTAATCACAGTATCGCCTGAGGGGCCTTGGCCGTTGCCAAAGTAGTACATTGCGGCATCTTGCTGGTCCTCACCTCGACCGCCATGATGACCGCGTTCAGATTGTCCGTGATCGGCTGTGATGAATATTTCATAGCCTTCGTTGCGCCATCTTAAAATATAGGGGGCAAGCTGTTCGTCCAATAAAAAACATGCATCGTCCATTGCTTCGCATTCATGTTTGAATCTATGGCCCATGCTGTCCAGTGTACAGGTATGCAACAGACCATAATTAATGTTGTGCCGATTGATCAACATACTTAGCGTGGCAAATAAATCAGCATCACACGGCGTCATTTGATTCAGCTTGCCGTAGCCTGTCATTGAGTGAAAGCGTCCGTGATTAATGCTGTTGCTGTCCGGTTCGTCGTATTCAATATCATTTATTGGATTAAACGGCGCGCGGTTAAAAAACTCTGACCAGAACGAATGCGTCACAGCTGCCGTGGTGCCACCTGCATTGCGGGTTGCGGAAAATATATCAGGCATATCGATTTTGAATACGTTGTTGTTACCTGTAGACCCATGCACAACAGGCGGCACCCCTGTGTGAATAGAGGCATAACAAGAAGCCGATGTCGAAGGTAGTGGTGCGCGAATTTTCCACACCTGTGCATCCTCGGAGTCAACCCACGCTTCCAGATTTCCAAACAAGCTACGCCAGTTCCGCCAGGGCACACCATCGATGATCAGTAGTAGAACTTTAGCTTTCATTTGCAAGAGTGTTTTGTGAGTTGTTCTTCTATCGAGCTTTGAGGCAGAGGTTCGCTCCGGTTGGGCGTGTTCCTCTAGTCTGGATTATTCATGAGGATTCGGCGTCCAGAGGAAATCTGGCTAAACAGGTCGGCCCATCGCCTGAGGAAACGGGGACTGAGAAACGTGGACCGCCACGTGCCGAAGAGGATGGGCCGAGATGTGACGCCAGATTTTCTTCTGGCGTCGAATAGACACACTGCTATTTTGAAAAAGGTGTTAAAAAAGTGGGTTGGAACTGTATACATAGCATATTCCCAATATTTACTAGTCGCCTTATGAATAATCCAGGCTAGGAGTCTGCGCGGCAGAACGTCCGCTACTGCGAACACGCCCTGACGGTGCGCCTAGGCTACAATAATCATCGATCATTTTCGTTACGTATGAACAACTATGCGCCTCAAATGATAGTAAAAACGTCCTCGCCATGGCACGTTCTCGTTACGCGGATTTCTACCGCGCAGACTCCTAGTCTCTACCAAACAAGCGGCTAAAAAAGCCGCGTTTTTCAGCCTCGGGTGCTGCATCGAGTTGTACATCTATGGGCTCATCACTCCACTCGCCTGAGTTGGAAGTCTGTGTAGATGCTTTCTGGGCAACTTGCTGTTCGGCTTGTTGTGCTACTGGCTGTTCACTGGAGTTGAGTTGTGCGGATTTCTTCTCTCCCCAACCAAAGGTGCCGTAGCCTTCAACATCTATTCGCAGCGTATCCCAGTGCACCACGCCTTCCTGACCGGACGGATCTGACCACCAGATCTCATTGCCGATGTGCAAGCCAGACAAGACCATTCTTTTATCCGGCCATCTGGGTGGTTTAAAACCGCGCGGATCTGGTTTGGCCATCATATCTTTGGCTTCAAGGCTTGCATCAAGAATGAGGCGCATCTCTGTTTGTGCCCAGTCCATTACCTGATTGATGTTTAGCGTATATATCGAATCTGCCACCGGAACGAGGGCTATATAACGGAAGTAATTGCCACCGCCAGTTTCAATTTTAAGGATGACATGAAACGCATGGCCTGAGACATTTGCATTACCTATAACTTTCCCGCCCGCCCAACCCTTGTCAGGTCGGTTGGAACCGCCATTAGATTGCTCTGGTTTCTTAAACCATACGTTAATGTTATATGCCTTGGTACGGTTGCTGTTCATTCCATTGGTTGTACCCTGCAATGATGGATGGGAGACAGTTTCCTGTGTATCGACATCATGCAGATACATGTCAAGAAAAGTGTTAACCGTCGGATTGCCTGAATAGCGGGTCGACACCGTCATATTTGTCTGCGGCAGTTCAGACAAAAAGCAAGGAAAGCCACATAGTTTCTGTGTCGGTTCGAGATCGAAGATCGGGCTTTGCAAGCCTTCACCTTGCATGCGAAATTCGTTTTCCAATCCTTTGACTACACCTGGATTGCCAAGCGTTTCGTATCTCCCGCCCATAGTGCCCAGGACCCCGCAAGGGAATGCTTTAACTCGATACTGATCACTGTTAACGCATTTGAACTTCATTTGTGTATTGGATTTGTCCAGATGCCATTCGATGTAGCTGTCCGGTGGAATTTGGTATTGAAATCCGAAGCCGTTAGTCAGGAAAAGTAAGCCGTCTGAATCAGCTCTGGCAAAGCTGCCAGCTGGTGCGGTGGTGCTGTTTTTGGGCTCACCGCGGATAACTTTGCGGGCAAAGGTCATCATTCTTCTTCCCGTGAGGCGCGGACTCCCGGCAATGGCCAGGGTGCTACTAGAGGTGGCTGATATAGCCAGAAGAGATTGCAGAATCTTTCTTCTATTCATGATTAATTGTAACTGATTGGCCGGATTGAAGTTTGTGGTGTGGGTATCGTGGCTACGAGTGTCACACAGCCTGGATTGTCATTGAAAGCTGTCAGTATGATAGCTCGCTGAACAGGCGATGGCATTGGACTTTGTAAGCCTCAATAACATGCAGTGTTCAGACCTTTCGAGGGTGCTCAGTTTAGAGTTTTACCCGGCCCGGATATGATGTGAAGTTAGCTGTATGTAGTAGTGACTGGTAGACTTGGACTCTCACTTACAGTGGGCTCACAGTTAATGACAAAGCGGAGACAAATCCGGTTATGAAAGGTTCGTTGCAATGAAAACACCCTGGATAGCACCTTCGATCCTTTCAGCAGATTTTGCCCGGCTTGGGCAGGATGTTGAACAGGTGCTTGAGGCGGGTGCAGATATCATTCACTTCGACGTAATGGATAACCATTACGTACCGAATCTTTCATTTGGCCCGATGATCTGCAAGGCGCTGCGTGACTACGGTATCAGGCAAATTATCGATGTTCATCTGATGGTAAAGCCTGTTGATCGATTGATTCCGGAATTTGCCGATGCGGGTGCTGACTATATTACTTTTCATCCTGAAGCCTCTGAACATATTGACCGATCACTGCAACTTATCAAAGACAGTGGGTGTAAAGCTGGCCTGGTGTTTAATCCTGCAACCGCGTTGTCTTATCTCGATCATGTGCTCGATAAAATAGATATGATTTTGTTAATGTCAGTGAATCCTGGATATGGTGGTCAGAGTTTTATTCCGTCGACTCTGCAAAAACTAAAACAGGCACGCGAGATTATTGACAGCAGCGGCCTGGACATACGTCTTGAAGTTGATGGTGGAGTAAAAACGGACAACATTAAGGAAATCGCAGCTCACGGTGCGGATACCTTTGTGGCAGGTTCCGCAATCTTTGGTAGTGCTGATTATGCGACTACTATTGCAGAAATGAAGCAGTCGATTGCATCTGCCAGCTAGGTAGCGGTGTTAGTTTGTAGCCTAGTTTGTGGTAATAGTGTCAACTACTTCTACCTCATCGTCATCAGTCAGCCTGAATATCACTGCCTCGCCTGATTCAGGGAAGACTCCTGTCAGTGATGTGATCACAACCTGATGAGTGACCAGAACTGTCGCATTATCTGCGTCGAGTGATTTTATCCACGCTCTGAGGTTTTTCATTTGTTCAGACTCAAGCTCGCGACGACCGTAAAACGAATTTAGAAACGGTTGCTCTTTTGGGGTGCCAATTTTCAATTCGGTAGCAGTATCCAGACACCGGCACCATTGGCTGGAATATACCTGAGCATTGAGGATTCCTGCTTTGTGAAATTTTTCTCCAATAGCTCTTGCCTGTTGTCTGCCGCGTTCTGACAGGTTGCGTTGTGTGCTGCAATTGCGTAACTCGAAATTACTTGGATCACCGTTACCGGGTGCAAGTGCGTGACGCATAATGACGATGTTCTTGCCGGTATTAACGCCCTCCCAGATTGTGGTTGGGTTTGCGGCGAATAGCTGGCTACAAAAAAGTAGTGTTAGAACTTTAATTATTGTGTGGAGATGCATTGTAGTTGGCCCGGTTTATCAAAATAAATTGCAAGGCGTTAGACGTTGTTGGTGCGTCGGTAGAGGGTTATGATGCGAGGTCTCTGGTTACAGTACAAATTTAATGGCAGACATCGCAGAACTAAGGCGAATTCTCACTGAAAACACTTCCATTGCGGTAGTGGGTTTGTCGGCCAATGAATCCCGACCGAGTTTCTTCGCGGCGAAATATATGCAGGATCATGGGTATAAAATAATCCCGGTAAATCCGCGCTATGAGGAAGTACTTGGGCAAACCTGCTACCCCGATCTTGAATCGATTCCCCATCAGGTTGATATTGTTGACGTCTTTCAACGCGCAGATCGGGTGATGCCTACTGCAGAGTCTGCAATCAAGATCGGTGCAAAAGTATTGTGGATGCAGCTCGGTGTGGTTAACCACGAAGCCGCAGGGCTTGCAGCAAAGGCAGGTCTGACTGTGGTGATGGATAAATGTGTCAAAATTGAATACGCCCGATTGTTTGGAGGTCTGGGATTTATTGGTGTGTCTACCGGCATTATCTCCGCAAAACGGCCCCGCACCGTACCTTATTAGCCTGGATTATCCATCAGGCGACAAGTTAATATTGGCAAAACACTATGTGTACAGTTCCAACCCACTTTTTTAGCACCTTTTTCAAAATAGCAGTGCGTCTATTCGACGCCAGAAGAAAATCTGGCGTCACATCTCGGCCCATCCTCTTCGGCACGTGGCGGGCCACGTTTCTCAGACCCCGTTTCCTCAGGCGATGGGCCGACCTGTTTAGCCAGATTTCCACTGGACGCCGAATCCTCATGAATTATCCAGGCTGAAACTATAAAAACTATGTCTGATCGTGAATTTGGAATTGAAACCCGTTGTCTGCATGCAGGTCAGATGCCTGATGCCGCTACTGGCTCGCGTGCTGTGCCTCTATATCAGACTGCAGCTTACGTATTTGATGATACCGACCATGCAGCCAGTCTTTTTAATCTGCAGACCTTTGGCAATATCTATACGCGCTTAATGAATCCGACGACGGCGGTATTTGAAGAGCGCATGGCGTCCCTTGAAGGTGGAAGGGCGGCAGTCGCTACTGGTTCTGGTATGGCGGCACAAATGGTAGCGTTTTTGACAATCCTGGAATCGGGTGATGAAATAGTTTCAAGTAAAGCCCTTTATGGCGGTACCTATACACAACTGGATGTGAACTTCCGCAAGCTTGGGATTAATACTACCTTTGTTGATGCCTCCGACCCTGAAAACTATAAAGCCGCAATCACTGAAAAAACCCGGGCACTTTATGCGGAGACAATAGGTAATCCTACTTGCAGTGTTGTGGATTTTGAAAAAATAGCGAAAATTGCCAATGAGGCAGGTGTGCCGTTTATTGTCGACAACACAATGGCATCACCGTTTCTATTCAGGCCGTTTGAACATGGTGCTGATATCATTGTGCACTCAGCTACCAAGTTCATTGGTGGGCATGGTACCTCTATTGGTGGCGTGCTAGTGGAGTCTGGTAAGTTTCCATGGGATAACGGTAACTTCCCGGGTATGCTGGAGCCATCCAAGGGTTATCACGGTATTAAGTTTTATGAAACCTTTGGCGACTTCGGTTACACCATGCGTGCACGTTGCGAAGTACTACGAACCATGGGTCCATCTCTTAGTCCTTTCAATTCATTTATGTTTCTACAAGGACTGGAAACACTACCGATCCGAATGGAAAGACACGTAGCCAATACAGAAGCTGTCGCAGAGTTTCTTGAAAGTCATGAGGCAGTTGCCTGGGTTGGGTATCCCGGGCTTAAGAGTTCTCCGCACTATGCACTGGCGCAAAAGTATTTTCCAAACGGTGCAGGTGGCGTACTTAACTTTGGTGTGAATGGCGGTATGCAGGCAGGCAAAAAATTTATTGAGTCTGCAAGTTTCCTGAGCCATCTTGTGAATATTGGTGATGCCAGAACACTCATTACTCATCCCGCTTCCACCACTCATCGGCAAATGACTGAAGAAGAGCAAATCTCGGCGGGAGTAGGGCCGGATATGATTCGTATGTCAGTTGGTCTGGAGACGATTGACGACATTATCTGGGATATTAATCAGGCATTAGATTCTTCCCAGGAATCATGAGTGATGCTTATGATCTATGTTAGTAGCATTTATTAACAGTCTTTCATAAACGGAATTGGCGCTATAAATGACTGATATATAAAGAAATAAAACTACATTTGTGCCGTATTTTTTAGCAGTACTTTTATAGCTGGTATGGATGGGCCTCACATTGCATGGAGCGAAGGTGTAGCAACACACTTTATTTCTATACCGATTGAGGTTTTACTAAATGACAAACGATTGTTCGTTGGCGGCAGCTCTTAAGCCGCTTGCTTTAAGTACCGCTGTAGTAACTGCATTAACAGGTTGTGCCAGTATTTCTCCTTCTAGCGACTATGATTCAGAATTCCGCCGTGGCATCTATGCAACTGCAGGCATCGGTGCGAGCCGATTGAATCCAAGTGTGGAGAACAATCCGGAGCTTGATGTTAATGACCGGGTAGAGCCTGGTGGTCAGGCAACGCTTGGTGCGGATTTATCACCCACGTTTTCTGTTGAGTTCCATTCTGCCGATCTCGGTAGCGCCGGCTTCTCACCGAGCCAGGGTGCAGACGGAAGCTCTTCTGCAGGTCGTTATAACTATCACATGAACGGTATCAGTGCTCTTGCGTACGTTGGTGGCAATAAGCACAACGAAAACCGCAAAGGCCTGACTGGCTATGGTCGATTGGGTGTGGCAGCTATCGACGGCAGCCCTGTAAATAATTTGAACTATGACCGTGAAGATGAAGCGCCTGTCGTAGTTGGGGCGGGTCTTGAGTATGTGACTGCAATGGGTCTGGGGTTGCGTGCTGAGGCATTGACCAACGGATCTGATGCAAGTTATGGCCAGGTCGGTGTGATGTATCGTTTAGGCCTGGGTAGCAAAAAGACTCCTAAACTTGCCCAAGCACCGGCACCTGTTCAATTGCCTGAGCCTCCTGTTGCAGCTGCACGTGTACCAGTCGACGGTGATCGGGATGGCGTAGTGGATAGTATCGATCAATGCCTTTCATCTGCACCTGGCGCCTCAGTTGACAGCTCTGGTTGTGAGCTGGTTTCGGGTCAGATCGATATGGTTCTGTTTGACATAGACTCTGCAGAACTTACCAGTACATCGCGCTCGATCCTGTCAAATGTAGCAAGTCAGATGGCAAGTCAGCCTCGCGCAACGCTTAATCTTGAAGGTCACGCCGATGCGACCGGTGATGCTGACTATAATCTTGATCTTTCTCAGCGACGCGCGCGAGCCGTTGCTCGGTATTTGATTGATGCAGGTGTTAAGCGCTCTCAATTGAGTGATGTTAACTCGTTTGGTGAGATGTCACCGGCACAGGACAACAGCACTGTGAGTGGTCGCTCTGCAAACCGCCGTGTTGAGCTTCATGGAACTGGATTTGCCCGATAATCCAGTCTGAATTGCGCCTTGCCTTGCGGGGTGCAATTTGTTCGTTTCCAGCACTACAAACTGTGTGCTAGATTAGAAGAACCCGCCGCCTCGGCGGGTTTTTTTATGCACGCATTAAGCGGCATTCGGTATTCAACCTTCTTTGGTATATTGTGAATGCAAAGTGTTACGCAACACTGCTATGCCCGAATTGGCCTGATTGGTAATCCGTCGGACGGCTATGGTGGCAAAACGTTATCGGCTATTTGTAAAAATTTTTGTGCAGAGGTAACGCTTGTCAAATCGGATCAGCTTGTTATCGCCGCTGATCATTACCAGTTTAGTTCTGTCGGGGATCTTCAGCAAAACATTAGTGCCGATGGGTACTATGGTGCGAGTCGATTATTCAAAGCGACAATCAATGTTTTTGCGTCTTACGTTGCTACCTGCCAACCGACGAAAAATCTCAACGACTGTTTCTCTTTGAGCTACCAGACCAACATTCCTCGCATGGTTGGTTTGGCTGGTTCCAGTGCTTTGATCGTCGCCACGTTAAAAGCCTTAATGGAGTTCTACTCAGTAGAGATTGAGCGACGTGTATTACCATCAATTGCGCTACAGGTAGAGCGGGATGAGCTTAATATTGGTGGAGGCTTGCAGGACCGCGTTATTCAGTTTTATGAAGGTGTGGTCGCCATGGATTTCGGAAATATCGAGACAATCGATGGCTATGCCTGTGGTAGGTATGAAGAACTATCACCAGAGCTTTTGCCGCCAATGTATCTGGCATATAGCGAAACCGGGGGTGAACCTACCGAGGTATTTCATAACAATCTACGGGAGCGATATAACGCGGGTGAGGTTTTAGTTATTGATGCAATGAAACATCTTGTAGAACTAACTGATCGCTCGATACTCGCCTTGGAAAGTGGAAGCCACGATGAATATAGTAAGTGTATGGATGAAAATTTTAATATACGGCATTCTATATCTCGACTAAATCCATATCATATTAAGATGATCGAAACTGCGAGATCCTGTGGCGTCAGCGCCAAATATGCAGGCTCAGGTGGTGCCATTGTCGGTGTGTGCGAAAACGACAATGTCTTTGCGGAGTTAACTGCCAAGCTCGGTGAAATACAATGTGAAGTTGTCCGGCCAGTCATTACATGATGAATTCAGGGAAGGTATAACCAGCAATTGATTTGTTCGTTGATATAAGTTATGACTTCAGAAATTATAAATAGTACTACTGTAGAAAATCGGCTTAAAGATGACTTACCGCAATGGAAATTCTTTGCTGCAGAGTCATCTATTCGAAGAACTTACTCTACCAGTGGCTGGAAAAGCTCTATGATGATAGCCAATGCTGTTGGCTTTCTCGCAGAGGCAAGCTGGCATCACCCGGAAATGACTATTGAGTACAGCGCAGTCAAAATTAATCTGACAACTCACTCTGAAGGAGGTGTTACTGAAAAAGACCTGGCGCTTGCAAAGAAGATAGAAGATCTGGTTTGCTGTCAGATGGATGAAGGTGTTTTAAAATCGCCGCCAGAAAAATTCGCGTTGTTGAAGTATGAGCAGATCTCTGCCGACTGAAAGAATATTTTTGGCTGTTGGTGTTATCTGCGATTAGCGCTGATCCTGGCTTCTGCAAAGCGACGCATCAGCGTGCCACTGAGTTGCATTTTCTCAAGCGCTCTGAGGGCAGCGTAGCGAGTAGATCTGTTTTCGTTAGTGTTTTCAGCAATACTTAAAAGTCCGGAGATCATTGCATCGTCCGGGTTATTAATGTTGTTAAGCGCGAAGGTCGCACTGGATCGAACACTTGGGTCGGGGTCGGTTAAGCCCCGTGAGAATGCATCTCTTGCAACGGCAGAGTTCTGGTCCCACCTTCCCAGTAGTGACAGACTTTGAGCGCGTACTGTTGCATCGTAATGATTGGAAAGATTGTTTAGATTGTCGTTGAGTGATTGCAGCTGACTGTCACTGGCATTGCGTGATGGTGTGGCAAGAACATTCATAGACGCAACCAGCATTTTTGTATTACCACCACTGTTCAGTAAATCTATTGCAATGTCCCGGGCGTCACTGTTTCGTGGTTGTATGCGGCTTAATAGATCAAGTCCGGCATTGATAGATTCAGGATCTCCTGAATATGCCAGCTCTGACGCAACCTGGAGAATCTCCGGGTCATCATAGGGACCGAGGAGGGCTGCGAGCTGTCTTGCTCTTACCGGATCGGTGGTGTAACGGAATTCTTCCAGCAAGCTTAAACGTAATGGTTCATCGTTTTTAAGCTGTTGTTCCAGACGAAGAAACTCCGCATCACTCAATGGTTCGACTGCTACTGAAGACGCTTCAACACCGCGTGATGATTGCAGTGCTGAGTTGACAGTCAATTCATTTGCGCTGTCGGTGTCAGGGGTTATGTTTGATTGGTTGCTCGTGGTATCTGGCGAATCGTTTTGAATAGATTCGACGATAAGCTCTGCATCGTCTTTGGTCGTTGTAAGCGGAGTGTTGGTATCCGTTAACTGATTGCCGGTTGCAGTCCGGGTGTTGTTCTCATGAGAAACTGTATCAGTTGGAATTGCATCAGATGGTTGTATGTTTTTACTCTGCACAAAATACCAACCACCCGCCAGAATGGCGAGTGGCAGTAACGCAAAAAGAGATTTTTTTATCAACTGACAACTTCAGTTTAGTTCGGTGCGCCCGTGGAAAAGTCGACCAGATCGAAGCTACCTGGTTCTGCAGCCATTCTCCAGCCGAGCAAATCAATACCATCGGCTTCCTGATAGAACTGCGCTCTTACACCGCACCCGTCTATGGAATGTGCAACGAAAGTTGTGCCGTCTATTAGAACGTCATCGCCAGGGATAACGCTGAGGGTGTCGAACAGCGCACCCCAGGTTTCAGGGCCAACAATACCGTCAACCAGAAGTCCGTTTGCTGTTTGAAATTCGCGAACTGACCGATCGGTGTTTGGTCCGAATATGCCATCTGCAAAGTCATCGAAGGAAAACCCGAGTCCATGAGCTTGACACCAAAGAATACGCTGTACACCCTGAGTGTACGAGCTGGTCGCATAAGTGCCGCCATTGTTAAGCTGACAATTATCACTCCAGTCTCCGTTGCTCGAGTTTGTGTCGTCGCAAGCTGTGATTACCGGTGTAGTGATAGTGCCATCGTTGTCTGCGACAATTGGATTTGTGCCGTTTAGAATCTCTTCGAGATTGCTTAAACCGTCGTTGTCTTGATCATCTTCGGCGTCACCTATGCCATCGCCGTCTGTATCCGGGTTGTTTGGATCAGTACCGATGTTCAATTCTTCCGAGTCGAAAAGTTCGTCACCATCAGTGTCAACGTTTTCTGTTGTTGGGGCATCAGATACAGCCGGGTCAGTTCCAGCGAGTATCTCGTCGAAGTTACTGACTCCATCGCCGTCAGCGTCTTCATTATTGTCTGTGATGCCATTGCCGTCAGTGTCTGCCAGTGTCGGGTCAGTGCCGATTAATAGTTCTTCTTGGTCGAACAAGCCGTCACCGTCGGTATCGATGTTTTCATCGGTAAACAGATCCTGGGTATCACTACCACCATCTTCACTGCCACCGCCTGAACCACCACAGGCTGCAAGAGCCATGGATACTGCGCAAATGGCCGTCAGGTTAATCGCGCGTTGAGGAATAGCGAATGGAAAGTTGTACTTTGAAACTGGCTTCATTTGATTTTGGCTCCTGAAAAATAGCGCCGTTAAAAATGCCTATTGAAAAGATATCGTACTCTGGCTTGAACAGTATAAGCAGCGCTGATCAGCCTATTGAATACGGCTTGAAGCTGAATATATGAATGAGAATGACCGATTGATTTTGCATTGCTGCACGGACTCCTTATCTCTGCGTGTAGTTATAGAGCAATTTTATAACTTGAAAACGTAAATTATCACTACTTCTCCTGAACGTAAGCAGAAGTTGAGTCAGTTTATTGACTGTGTACCGTGAGATTGCGGGGTTCGAGTTCCGACAACCAGAGCTCAACTATTGGCAAGCGTATGCAGAATTCTTACCCAGCTTCTTGTGCCTTTTTGGAAACTTTGCAGGCTATACTTTTCATTCGGTGAATGAATTTGGTCATCATCCAGACCGAACCCCACGAGTAGGCTTTCCATGTCGAGTAGTTCTTCAAAATAGCCTACCACCGGTATCGATCCTCCACATCCAGCGTAGACAGCATCTTGCGGCCATTCTTCCGACAGTACCTTGCGGGTATTTTCAAAAGCCTTATTGGCAATAGACATGGTTGTTGCAGGTGATGCGCCGTGGTCTTCAAATTCGACTGAACAGTCTACCGGTAGTTGATTTCGCACGTAAGCACGAAAGTTCTCTCGAATTTTAAACGGGTCTTGCTTACCGACCAGTCTGAAGCTGATTTTTGCAGAAGCTTTTGCCGGAAGTACCGTTTTGAAACCTTCTCCTGTGTAGCCGCCGTCGATACCATTGATCTCGCAGGTAGGGCGGCTGCAGATTTGTTCCAGTGCAGTAAAGCCTTGTTCGCCCGCGTTCACAGAAAGATCAACTGCACCAAGAAACTCGCTTTCATTGAAGTTTAATGAGTCCCACTGCGCCTTTACCTGTGGTGGTAATGGATCCACACCTTCATAGAAGTCTTTAATGGTGACGCGACCTTTATCGTCATGCAGGTCAGCAAGAATTTTGCTCAGAATTCTGATCGGGTTGGCAGCAGGTCCGCCGTACATCCCTGAGTGAAGGTCTTTGTCGGCGGCGGTGATGGTGATCTCTTCGCCGAGCATACCACGCAACATGGTGCAGATAGCCGGGGTGTTTTTATCCCACATACCTGTATCGCAAACCAGCGCAAGATCTACACTGAGCTCATCTTTGTTGGCCTCCAGAAACGGTACCAGCGATGGAGAGCCGGACTCCTCTTCGCCTTCGAACAGAAACGTTACGTTAACCGGTAGCGTTCCCTCGACTTCCTTCCAGGCGCGGCAGGCTTCGATAAAAGTCATTAACTGACCTTTGTCGTCAGCCGCTCCCCTGGCGCGGATGACATCACCTTCTGATGTCTGTTCAATGATCGGATCGAATGGCTGGCGATGCCAGAGGTCTAGTGGGTCTACGGGTTGTACATCGTAGTGGCCATAGAAAAGTACGTGTGGCCGGCCCTCAACTTTATCACTGTGGCCAATCACCATCGGGTGACCTGCTGTATCGCGTCTGCTTGCTGTAATTCCAAGACTTTCAAGCTCAGCTACCAGCCAGTCTGCACCTTTGATGCATTCATCGGAAAATTCAGGATCAGTTGAAATACTTTTTATTTTCAGTAGATCAAACAGACGGCTGATTGCAGCGTCACTATTATGGTCTACTTGCTGAAGTGCAGAGTCTAGTGAAGACATAGTCTTTCCGGGAGGAGGGTATGCTTAAGAGCGTATTATAGAATCTCTGCGAAGAACTCGCAGTGTTACTGCAATTCATCTTTGCCCCGGACTTCTGCCTGAACTGTTGCCAGTGCAACTAGGCAGCGCAGCTTACCCGGGGCAATTTGGTTGGACTCAGGTTTTTGTGCCGGATCTTCAGGTGCGTCAGTAGCCGGGAGTGATTGATCTGGATTGTTGCCAAAGGATTTCGTGGCGAAGCTCCCGGTCAGGCCTGACCGGGGCTGATTAAAGCAGGAACCGGTTGGCAGTTCTTCTGCACACATCCAAGCCGTCCGGCTCGTTTTAGTATTCCTCTGGCTATCACGAAATTTAACAATCCAGCACTGATGGCATATGTGAAATTGCTGCATTTAACGGGTTGCATGTTTCTCAATTTTTGCCCGGTTTGACCGACAAAGATAAAGAAAGAAACCGCGCCCGTGGAGCAAGTGAATGTCAGTGTCAAAAGAAGCTGAAGACGACTTTGAATTTGAGGATTCTACCTTCGAAATTAATAGTCCTTCGGTTGTCAATGATGAAGTGGTGGAAGACAGCGAACCCGCAAGACCCGCTGTTCGCGGTCAGGCCCCGCTGTGTGTAGAAGACGAGTTAGAGTACTACCGCAAAAAAGCCATCCATCAGGATATCCTGATCTTTGAGATGCGTGCACTGCTGCAGTCGGGTAAAGGCTTTGGCGATATTCTTAATCTAGAAGAGTTACTCGGTAATTTCATGGGTGTCGTACGCGAGAAGTACGGCGCCGTAAACAGCGCAGTCCTATTGCGTGATGATCTGGAGCCGAGTCGCAGCTATTACCGGGTACGAGCCTATTCTGGTCTCAATGATGATTATCTGCTAAGTGATTCGACAACAGAATCTATGTTCATGTTTAAGTTTGTACAGGACGATGGTTTGCTGTGGCAGATTATCCGACAGGGAAATGTATTTAGTGTGCGCGATCTGCAGCGTGACCCCAGGTTTGATACAGCGTGGCGTAAATGGCATTTGGGGATCTTGCATTCTGATTTATGGTGTCCATTGATAAAGAATGGTGAGGTCCTGGGTATACTGACACTTGGTGAGAAATTTGATGGTACTCAGATCAGTGAAGATGAGTATCCGTTTTTACAGGAGCTTGCATCAATCGCCACTGCTAATATTGATTCGACTCTGAAGTATGAAAAAAATCAGCGCATTCTGAAAAATATTCAAACGCTCTATGATGTTAATCAGCAACTGGCACACGTTAATGATTTCAAACGACTATGTGTCGAGACATTGGCTACAGCTGTCGATTCAGTAAGTGCCCAGAAGGGCAACCTGATGTTGTTGAACAAACAAACCGGTGAACTTGAAATCAAGGTTGTCTGGGGAAACATTCCACGACATGTAAGAGATGATATTAATAACGGCATCAGACAGACTAAAACATTCAGTCTTGGTGAGGGCATTGCAGGTCAGTGTGCTGTTGAGCGCAGACCCATAAGGCGCAACGATAGAAAATATATCGAACAGGTTGGTGCCAATGTCGTCTACTGCATCTGCTGTGTACCACTGATGCGAGGTGACAGTGTTGAGGGCGTGATTGCACTGACTAATAAAGTTCGTACTGATCCGGATGGTCACCGTGTGCTGGATGAAATCGGTCGCTTTACTGAGGAGGATGTCAGTCTTTGTCAGGGGCTTGCTGATCAGGCTGCGGTGAATTTACACAAGAGTCGTTTGTACAACAAATCAATAACTGATGAAATGACCAGTTTGTACAACACAAGGCACTTTGAGGAAAATCTCGTGACCTTGCTGGACGATGCAACCCACACTGGTAAGTCGCTTTGCCTTGCTGTTTCTGATATCGATCACTTTAAAAAATTCAACGACACACATGGCCACAAAGCGGGAGATGCTGTCTTACAGAAAGTCGCTCGCGTCATGCAGAGCTGCATACGTCCGGACAGTGGAGATATGGTGTTTCGTTACGGCGGCGAAGAGTTTTGCATGTTGCTGCCTGACACAGAGCCTGAAGAAGCCGCTGAATTGTTAGAGCAATACAGGCAGCTCATTGAATCCCATGTAGTCGTTCACGACGAAAAAGAAATGTCGGTCACTGTATCGGTTGGAATATGTTGCGCTCCAAAGGACACCCGGGATGAGAAAAAAATGTTTGAGCTGGCAGACGAGTGTCTCTATGTTGCAAAAGAGAATGGCCGAAACCAGGTAAATACTTATTTTCAGGGTTTGAAGCTGAGGTATGGAGAGAAGGTTGATCTGACTTTATTGAAGCAGGTGATTCAGCCAGAAGAACAAAGCAATGCGCGTAACGATGATACGGTCGATGTCAAAACGGTGAAGCCTAAGACTACTGCCAAAAAGAAAATAAATAAAAAGGCATCGTAAGAGGTATCTGTAGCATCCAAAAAAATGCCCGGCATGCCGGGCATTTTACTTAGCGATACTTAATATCGATTTACTGTATGCAACGAGTAATGCGTGTATTGCTGAAGTATTCAGTGAAGCTTCCATTGCCAACGGCAACATTGTTGAAAGTTCTGTTGCCTTCAAGGGTTAGTCTGCCCGCGGCAAAGCTCCATGTTGTATCTGCACCGTTGATGCTAGCGGTACGATCTGCATTTAAAGTAAGTGAGAATGGCGCAGGGGTAGTCAGTGCATTGCCCCAGTCCTGGGTAGTCACGTCAAACGACCAATCAGCACAGTTATAGGTACCGGCCAAATTATCACCCGCCTGATCCGTAATGAATACTGGCGGGAATGTGCCAGCGGGACAGCCGACTGGTGCAGGGCATCCATCGATTGGAGCACTGAAAGAAGGCAACTGTATCTGGCTACCGGGCGCGTTTGCAGTTATCAGGCACGCAAAACGACTGACGCCGTCGTCAGCCAGAAAGCTTCCGAAAGGGTCGCCATCATCGTTTTCAAAATCAGCCGGGCAGCCTGGTACACAAAAGCTACCGCCTATTTCAGCAAAAATCGAGAAGCTCTCTGTGTTTGCTGGACACAAGGTGTAGGTACCCTGGACTGAGTTTGCCTGTGCGCCAGCATCACCAAAATTGCCTGATACACCAGTTACCTCCGGACCACTGTCCGTGTCTGTGCCACCCGTAGTACCACCAGTTGTGCCGCCGGTAGTTCCACCGGTCGTACCGCCGGTGGTGCCACCATTTCCATTGTCGTTGCCGCCGCTGTCACTGCTACCGCAGGCGGTGAGAATAAAAGCAGAGAAGGTAATTGCCAGAAGTTTTTTGTACACGGAGTCCTCCGATAAATGGCTTTACATGCCAGCACTCAGTGCAGGCAGTACGTTAATAAAGGGTGTAAGCGCGAAGTATAGTGTATCTGCACTGCTTAGGAATACATCTTCCTATGAATAATCAGAAACAGCGTTGTAAACACAAGTTGACCCATCAGCGTCACAGTGTTACCGCATTTTGTCACTTGGTGTGACTACGGTAACACTGTGATTTATCGTGAAGTACTTCTTATTTTACTTAGCTTACTGTACCTGGCTTATCGTACGCGGCAGGATTGTGAGTTTTCCCAACCCCATCCGTCGCCGTCGGAGTCACTGGATGCAGACTCGCAAATCACTTCTGCGGTGCTGCTGGTGCTGTTTGCTGCCGAAGTGCCATTAACGACGCAACTCGCGTTTTGCTCCCAGCCAAATCCATCTCCATCAGGGTCACTGTCGGCGTTCTGACATATAGCAAAATTTGTCGGAGTGGCCTGTGATGACTGAGCTGGCGAAGTACTTGCCGCGCCTGCGACTCGACAACTTGCGTTATTCTCCCATCCGTAACCGTCACCATCCGGGTCAGATGCAGCGCTTGCACAGGTGGCAATTGCCGTTGCTGGTATTGATACCGGTTGTACTACCGACTCTGGTGTCACGACAACAGGTGCAAGTTGAGGTGCTGGTTGAGGTGCCGGCTGTGGTGCAGGTTGCGGTCTGGGTGCGGGTTGTGGCGCAGGTGCAGGAGCCGGTGTGTTTTGAGAAGGTATGTTGGTAGTGCCGGTGTTGCACGCAATCTGATCATTGGCGTTTGGTGCGCAAGAGTTGTTACTGGTTTTGAGCAGAATGAACTGGTCGAACTCAAAGCCGTCTTCACGAGCTGAAAAAGTAACCGTGTTGGCTCCGGCAAAGGAAAAGTCGAGAAAGATGGTTCGCTCGGTGCCACAGTGGTTGCTGTTGGTGCGTTGCGCGCTACCCCAGGTCCACTTGTTCTTGCCACTGCACCACTGCATACGTTGGCCACTGGCAGGATTGCTGCCGTTCAGTCCAACATGGATGCCATTGTCTTCAGTACCAGTTGAGTAGGCTTTTACAAACACAAGGTATCGACCCGCTTCAGGAATGTTGACGTTGTAGCTAAGTGAAGGTCCTGTGCCTGCAGTGTTCCAGAAATTGCCTCCACTCACGAGTCGATCGCCATGTGTTACGCGTGTGTCTGGCAATAGTTCCATGTACGCACGACCACTTGCGCTGCTTGCGTGGGATCCATCGGGATCCGGGCGGACATTCGGGGTGTTGTTATTGGTAGTCAGTCGCCAGTCTGAATGCTTGGAGACGAAATCTTCTGCCTCTACTTTGACTGCTGTGAACTGTTGTGCGCTCACGCTGCCGGCGCAGAGTAGCAAGCCTATGCAAGGTGCTAATAATCGGATCATCTTGGGGCCCTGTTTAATGCTCTGGATGGTTTTCAGTGGATACTGCTATGCGCTATGCCAACCAGTTCACAGGAACTCTGTTTACTGGAGGTTGCGTCACACGCAGCTTGTTAGGGCGTCACATTCTGAAGACTGGCGGCTGACAGATATGTGTCATTGGTCACAATATTTTTGCGACATTGGCTGGGTTGCGGTCCGGTAATTATTGGGTACAGCAGTTGTAACTGGCGGCGAGTTCAAGTGCGGAGATGGCATGAATGCTCGTTACACTTGTTTCGGGTTTTCGCTTTAACACTTTCTACTGGAAGGTTTACAGCCAGTTCCTGGCAGTCCCTATAGCCAACCCTTAAAGCCAGTCCCGATCTTTGAGAAAAATCTCGTATAGCTCGGCTTCCGCTGAGTGCGGTTCAGGTGACCAGTCATACTCCCATCTAACATTGGGTGGCAGTGACATAAGAATAGACTCAACCCTGCCGCCGGACTGCAAACCGAACAAAGTACCGCGATCAAATACCAGGTTAAATTCTACATAGCGTCCCCGGCGGTATAATTGAAACTGTCTTTCACGATCACCGTACGGTGTGTCTTTACGGTTAGTTAGAATTGGTTCATAGGCTTTGAGAAAGCTATCACCAACGCTTTGTGTAAAAGCAAAACTGTGTTCGAAGTTCTGTTCGTTGTAATCGTCAAAGAATAATCCGCCAATACCGCGCGGTTCCTGCCGGTGTTTAAGATAGAAATATTCATCACACCATTTTTTATATTTCTCATAGTGATTACTTCCGAATGGATCACAGGCATTCTTTGCCGTTTGATGCCAATGAACACAGTCCTCCATGTTTCCATAATACGGTGTTAGATCGAAGCCGCCGCCAAACCACCAGACAGGCTCCTCGCCTTCTTTTTCTGCAATAAAGAAACGCACATTACAATGCGTTGTCGGTACAAAAGGGTTGTGCGGATGAAATACCAGTGACACCCCCATGGCCTGAAAACCACGTCCGGCAAGAGTCGGTCGATTGGCTGTTGCAGAAGGTGGGAGTTTGTCACCAAAAACATGAGAAAAGTTAACACCGGCTTGCTCAAATATTTTACCAGCCTTGAATACACGGCTTCTGCCGCCACCGCCCTCATCACGTTTCCATGAGTCTTGTGTTAGTTCTGCATCCGGGTCATGTTTTTTGATTGCTGCAGTAATAGAGTCCTGTAACGTTGTCAGGTATTCGGTTACGCGCGTTATGTCTTCAGCAGCATTCATGTTATCGGAGTTGATCACCGGTTAAGCCGTCAAAGATAGGGGTAGGGCCTGTTAGATTACCTACTTTGTGGTCAAGGATATAGTCGAGTTGATCGCCGAATACTTCTTCAACCTGTTGTGAAGTAGTACAGGCAGGCTCGCCGCTTATGTTGGCAGAGGTAGAGATGATTGCACTCTGGCATTCAACGCACAAGCCGCTGGCAATCTTATGATCGGTCACTCGTGTGGCGATAGTAGGCTTCCCACCGGTTACCGATAGCGGTGCAGTAGCGCTGCACGGTAGTATCCATGTGACCGGTCCAGGCCAGCTTTTATCCAGTTTGTTTTTAATTTCTACGCCGAGTTCTGCGATAAAGGGTGAGAGCTGTGCGCGTTCTGATGCAATAAGGATAAAGCCTTTCGCAATATCTCTGTGCTTGATATCCAGGAGTGATTCTATAGCCTGCTGGTTGTTTGGGTCACAACCGAGTCCGAATACGCCTTCAGTCGGGTAGGCGATAACGCCGCCCGCCTTTAGGCGGCGGCAGGCGGCTGAAATATCGCGTCCTGTGCGTTCATTCATTGGACCTAGTACCTGGTACTACGGGCTTTATGCAGTGACCTTTTCAGAACTGTCGTCATCAGACTGTTCTTTCGTGGTTTTTGGCGTGGTTTTTGGCGTGGCTTTTTTTGCTGTAGCTTTTTTCTTGGCACTGGCTTTCTTTTTTGATGCCTTTTTCTTCTTTGACGCTTTTTTCTTTGAAGTCTTCTTTTTCGCTACGGTTTTTTTCTTGGCGACGGCCTTCTTTTTGGCAGCTGCTTTTTTCTTGCCCCAACCACGTTTTTCCGGTGCTTCATCAATCAGTTTTTTAGCGGTGGCAAAGTCAATTTCTAGCGGCGCTTCCTTTTGCTCCTTGGTTAGCTTGGCATTCTTGCTGCCGTTAGTCAGGTACGCTCCCCATCGACCATTGTGGATCTGAATCTCCGGGTCCTCGTCGAATACTTTGACAACCTTGTTTCGGTCGGCTTCTTTTTTCTCTTCAACTATTTCAAGTGCGCGTTCAAGTGTGATGGTGTAAGGATCATCATTTTCATCTTTGATGGAAGCATATTTGCTGTCGTACTTTACGTAAGGTCCAAAGCGGCCGATCGCAACTGTTACCTTTTCTCCCTCAGGAGTTTCACCGAGTTTACGTGGTAGTTGAAAAAGCACCATCGCTTCATCAAAGGTGATCTTATTCATCTTCTGGCCAGGCCTTAAGCCCGCGAACTTTGGTTTATCTTCGTCTTCCTTGGTGCCTATTTGTACAAACGCGCCAAAACGGCCAATGCGAACAGTGACAGGTTTGCCTGATTCCGGATCCTTGCCTAGTTCGCGCGACTGAACAGCTTCTTCGCGTGTAACGTTTTCTTCTTTATCCTGTACCTGGGCGTTGAACGGATCCCAGAAGTCTTTCATTAAGGGTACCCATTCTTTTTCACCACGGGATACCGCATCAAGTTCGTCTTCAAGGTTGGCTGTGAAATCGTAGTCAACGTACTTGGTAAAGTGTTTTGATAAAAACTTGTTTACAACACTGCCGACGTCAGTCGGTGTAAAGCGACGGGCATCCATTTCTACATATTCGCGATTTTGTAGTGTAGAAATAATGCTTGCGTAGGTAGAAGGTCGGCCAATGCCGTGTTCTTCCAGCGCCTTAACCAATGATGCTTCTGTGTAGCGTGGTGGTGGTTCAGTAAAGTGCTGCGTCATATTGACTTCATTCAGATCCAGCACATCGCCTTTGTTTAACTCTGGCAGGCGCTTATCGTCGGTGTCACTTTTCTTGTCATCTTCATCTTCAAGATAAACTTTCATAAAACCCGGGAACTTAACGGTCGAGCCGCTTGCTCTGAAGACGTTCTGTTCATCACCGCAGGCAAACTCAACTGATACCTGATCCATTGTTGCATGAATCATCTGGCACGCCATGGTGCGTTTCCAGATCAGTGCATACAACTTGGCTTCGTCAGGTTTTAGTGCAGACTTGATGCTTTCGGGAGTTTTTGAAGCATTGGTAATACGAATCGCTTCGTGCGCTTCCTGAGCGTTCTTTGATTTGTTTTTATAAAAATGCGGTGTGTCGGGCAGATAGTCTTTACCGTATTGCTTTTCAACCTGACCACGGATGTCTGTAATAGCATCCTTTGAAAGGCTGACAGAGTCAGTACGCATATAGGTAATTAAACCCTCAGCACCATCACCAGTATCAATACCTTCATAGAGTTTTTGTGCTGCACGCATTGTGCGCTGTGCAGAGAAACCAAGTTTTCTTACTCCCTCCTGCTGCAAGGTTGAGGTGGTAAACGGTGCAACCGGGTTACGCTTGCGTTGCTTCTTCTCAACCATTGAGACAGTGAGTTTGCCGTTGCCGGCTTTTTCAAGCAGAGTTTTTACTTCCGCTGCACGC
This sequence comes from uncultured Granulosicoccaceae bacterium, assembly GCA_938020525.1. Classification (GTDB taxonomy): domain Bacteria; phylum Pseudomonadota; class Gammaproteobacteria; order Granulosicoccales; family Granulosicoccaceae. The sequence goes on from CALIHW010000156.1 coordinate 26,921, forward strand.
TCACCATCGGTGATGGTGAATTGCTTGAACTTTTCACCTTCAAGTGTGTAGAGCCGTGCCACGAATTCTGTTTTGTCTTTAACAAGATCCGTGGTGACACTCCAGTACTCTTCAGGGTTAAATCTCTCTATTTCTTCTTCACGCTCAACAATCATTCGCAGTGCAGGACTTTGCACTCGACCTGCAGACAAGCCGCGGCTGATTTTTTTCCATAGCAAAGGCGATAGATTAAAGCCCACCAGATAATCGAGTGCGCGGCGTGCTTGCTGTGCGTTAACGAGATCAAAAGACAGTTCCCGCGGATTGGCCACAGCATCCTGAACTGCTGTCTTGGTGATCTCATGGAATACAACCCGTTTCACTTCTTTATCTTTAAGCAGGCCTTTCTCTTCAAGCAGCTCAACCAGGTGCCATGAGATGGCTTCGCCTTCGCGATCCGGGTCAGTTGCGAGCAGTAGCATGTCTGCTTTTTTCAACGCCTTGATAATGGCATTGACGTGTTTTTCGTTTCGCTCGATCGACTGGTACTTCATTTGAAAGCCGGATTCGGTATCAACCGCTCCTTCTTTCGGCACCAGATCGCGAACGTGCCCGTAAGATGCGAGCACTTCGTAGTCCTTACCAAGGTACTTTTTAATCGTTTTGCCCTTGGCCGGGGACTCGACAATTATCAGGTTTTTACTCATTAATTAGAACGCAGGTTTAGATTCGGGGGAACTGTCCGGGTAACTTTTAGCAGGCGACGCAGACATCTGCGAGGATTTTTTGTCTATTAGTTCAGCGGTCAGCGATGGTGCATCTCGGATGCCAGCAACAGGCTTTTAAACCATATCAGCGCGTAGTGCCAGTGCTGGCAACATTAACAGTTTTTTCGATCTTTGTTTTTTGTGCTGTTGACGATTACAGGTAAATATTTATAAGTATATGATTTTCATGAATTTAATTTGTTTTTGTATTATCAAACTCAGGTTGTTCCTGAGCTGATACGCACAAAATTGCCGCCAGGAATTTTTTTTATTTGTCCCTCGAGCTCTAAATCCAGGGTCATTTGAGTGACGGTGACAATGCCAAGACCACTGCGAGTGACCAGTTCGTCCAGAGACATCGAGTCGTGACCGAGCACATCCAGCAATGAACGAATGGGATGGTCCGGGACTGGTAGATTCCTGGTTGGTTGATTCTGGGTCGATTGATTTTGAGTTAGTCGATCCAAGGGCGGTTTACTTGATTTAGACACCGGTTCGTCACTCGGCGCAAATTGTATTTCTTGCGGCAACAGCGGTGCGATAACCTCCAGAATATCTGCCACCTCTTCAACCAGTGTCGCACCATTCTTTAGCAGTGCGTGGCAGCCTCGGCTTTGTGGGTTATCAATATTGCCCGGTATCGCAAATACCTCCCGCGCTTGTGAGGTGGCGTGAGCCGCGGTAGTTAACGTACCGCTTTTAAGGGTTGCTTCAACCACTAGCGTGCCGTAGCACAGGCCACTAATGATTCGGTTGCGACGCGGGAAAAAACTCGCGTGGGGATTAGTGCCGATAGGGAACTCTGAGATAATTGCTGAACGGCTTGCGATTTCCTGTGCAAGTTGTTGGTGTTTGGCTGGATAAACGCGATCCAATCCAGTGGCGGTAACGGCGATAGTGTAACCATCTGCTGCAAGCGCCCCGCGATGGGCGCAACCATCGACACCGAGTGCCATGCCGCTGGTTATCGTTATCCCGTAGTTTGCGAGCTTATGTGCAAACTCAAAAGCATGAGATTCCGCGCTGTGGCTCGGCTTGCGGCTACCGACAATAGCGAGTTGTGGGGTGCTGAGTACATCTGCATCACCGCGTACGTAAAGTACCAGCGGTGGGTCCGCAATTTCTTTTAACCGGATTGGGTATCGATCAGAATCGCGGGTGATGATGGTGCGATCTTCAGCATCGTTCATCCAGTCCAGATCTGTCTGGATGGCTGCTTCATCGACACGCCTCATTGACGCGACAACTTTTTCAGGCAAACCGCATTGCTTTAGTTTGCTGTCGGACGCACCAAGGATCGCGTCAATAGTACCGAGGCCTTCAAGCAGTCGGCGCAACAAACCTGGTCCCAAACCTTTGGCATGTACCAGAGTAAGCCAGGGGTGAAGTGTACTATCGCCGGCCATCAGGCTGGCTTGCTTTTATGAGTGCAGGCAACACAACTATCCCGCTATATAGAAGAAAAGAGTTGGGAGTGTAACTGGAGCGCTTCGGTTACTTCAACCGCTGTATTTCACGGTAAGTTGTGTACAACGGAAAAGGCCACGCAATGCGTGGCCTTTTCGTCAAAAGCGTTTTTGAGTTACCACTAAGTCCGTTTAGCTATAGCTCATTGGCCGTCGTGATGACGTTGTCGTACAGGCTTACTTCTCTTGTTGAAGACATGATTAACGCATAGCTGAGGTGGTCGAAAGTGCGGAACACCATGACTATTCCAGAGTCGTCGCCTTCAACGGTAAAGAATTCGCTACGGCTTTGATCAATATCATCGCGAATGACACGTTCGTTGGTCACAACAGAGAAAGTGTCACCCGGTTGAACGCCGTCTGTCTCACCCAGGTTCAAGACCACAACCTGATTTTGTCCGGCCTGTGACACGGCATCTACCAGCGAAATAATTTTGCCTGCTTGATTTGTGCTGGCAGCGCGTGGCTGATAGGAGGCAGGCGCTGGCGCTTCCGCCGCCATTAAGCGATCACCCTTTAATGTTTCGCGAGAGCTGCTGGTAATGATCAGTTTGCTTGGGTCACCACCTGAGACAAGACTAGCATTGGAAACATGAATTGCTTCATAGCCAAGCACCTCTTCAGTGGTCGGGTCTATCAATTTTTTACCCGGGCGAAAGATGCTGTACCGAGAGCCAGCCATGTCGCCACGTGCGTAGATGTGTACACCAGTAGTCGCAATCAAATGACCTTGCTCGGATGCGGCAACATATGGCGCTCTGTTCAGGTCGCCCTGAGTGACAACCAGCGGCCTGACCAGAAACTGATCGATAATATCTGCCGGAATACTGCCGACAGGTGTGGTTGAGTTGCCAGATGCATTACTGGATGCACTGCTGGATGCACGGATCAACTCCAAGCGCGGGCTGCCCTCAACATAAGTGAGTGCAACGCGGTCGCCAGGATAAATCAGGTGCGGGTTTTCGATTTGCGGATTGACATGCCAGATTTCGGGCCACAACCATGGGCGGTTTAAAAACCGTCCAGAGATATCCCAGAGTGTGTCGCCGCGAACCACTGTGTAGGTATCTGGCGCGTTTTCTCTGATCGATCTTTCAGCCAGTTTGCGCAATGCCAGTTTTCTTTGCTTACTGGCAGCCAGCGTACCTTGCGGGCTGATCAGTGGCTCGGAGCCGGCTGCGGCCTGCATTTCTGCGGCGGCAACATTTTGCCAGTCCTGATCTAGTAGGTCCTGCTCTAGTGAATCCTGATCTGGCAGATCTGCTAGAAGCGGGTCGGTGGACGGTGCGAGCGATCCTGTCGCACATGACGCTACCAACATGGCAGCAGCGACACTGCATGCGAGTTTAACAGCGCGAGCCGAAGTTCTGGTTTTCAGCGATTTTTTGAAAGTCATGTTAATCCGTATGGCTATTTGGCCGGCCTTGTTGCCAGTAATTGCACATGCAGTCACTATCGACGCACGTATGGACAGGAGTTAGAGAACCAAAAAGAATGCCAAGCATGTGCTGAACGGTCGGATATTTTTAGAATAAACCTGCAAACAGGTCATTAGATCAGTCAAGAACCATTGGTCACCGATAAACTAGTGAGGCTATTGGGTTGTTCACAGAACCGGGCGGTGAGCAGTAATACGAAATAATTAAACAGTGGCTTTGATATGTCGGCCGGACTGCTTACACTAGGCGTTTAGACAAGCTCGTAACAAAGTATGGCCGACCTCGATATATTGATCTTCCCTGATGACCGTTTGCGCCGTGTCGCTACCGCTGTGACTGACATCGATGATAAAACGCGAACCCTGGTGAGTGACATGCTTGACACCATGTACGCAGCTCCCGGCATCGGTCTGGCAGCAACCCAGGTCGATGTTCACGAACGCATTGTGGTAATTGACGTATCTGAAAAGGGCAACGAGCCGCTGACGCTTATAAATCCGGAGATTGTCGTTGCTGAAGGCAGAGCACAGCATGAGGAAGGGTGTCTTTCGATACCCGGAATCTACGAACAGATCGAGCGCGATGAGCATATCAAGTTCGCTGCAATTGACGTAGACGGCAATCCCTACGAGATGGAAGCGGAAGGCTTATTGGCGGTCTGCATACAACACGAGATTGATCACCTCGACGGTAAGCTGTTTGTGGATTATCTGTCGACACTGAAGCAGCGACGAATCAAAAAGAAGATGTTAAAGCATGAAAAAGAGTAGCCTCTGACTGCCACACCAAAACTTACCCGTCGCTAGCCTTGATTATTCATCAGGCGACAAGTACATATTGGCGAAATGCTATGTATACAGTCCCAAACCTCTTTTTTAGTGCCTTTTTCAAAATAGCCACGTGTCAATTTGACTCCAGAAGAAAATCTGGCGTCACGTCTCGGCCCATCCTCTTCGGCACGTGCCGGGCCACGTTATTCAGGCCACGTTTCTCAGACCCCGTTTCCTCAGACCCCGTATCCTCAGGCGATTGGCCGACCTTTTTAGCCAGATTTCCTCTGGACGCCATATGTCGTTAGCAATTAGGCTCATAAATAGTCCAGGCTAGACCACCAACTCAATGAAACCAGAAGATTTTCGAATTGTCTATGCCGGGACGCCTGATTTCGCCGTACCGGCATTCGCTGCAATCATCAGCATGGGCTACAACGTAGTTGCGGTCTACACACAACCTGACAGGCGTGCCGGGCGTGGCCGAAAGCTGCAAATGAGTCCGGTAAAGAAGTTGGCGATGGAACACGGCATTTCAGTAGAGCAACCGCAGAGCATGCGCGACGACGATCAACTGGCGGTGCTGCAGAGTTATAAGCCAGACTTAATGGTGGTAGCGGCCTTTGGGCAGATCCTCCCGCTTTCTATTCTTGAAACACCGATTCACGGATGCCTCAATATTCACGCATCACTGTTGCCACGCTGGCGTGGCGCAGCACCGATTCAACGCGCTATTGAAGAAGGTGATGCAATATCAGGTGTCACGATAATGCAAATGGCAGAAGGTCTGGATACGGGTGACATGCTGTTAAAGGCTGAATGCGATATTGAAATAAACACCACCGGTGTGGAGCTGCATGACGAGCTCGCGGTGCTTGGTGCAGATGCCTTAATGCAGACTCTGCATTTGCTGCACGATAACAATCTCGACCCTGAAGTGCAGTCTGATGCAGATACCTGCTACGCGAAAAAAATAGAAAAATCAGAGTCAATTATTGATTGGTCGCAGCCCGCTTTAAAAATACATCGCAAAGTATGTGCGTTCAATGCCTGGCCGGTGGCGCAGACAATGTTGGATGGTGAAGTGATCAGAGTATGGCAGTCTGAGTTGCCAGAGGCTGTGAGTTGTGAGGGCTTTAAATCAGGTCAGGTGATATCAGCCGATGGTTTTATAGATGTTGCAACCGGAGATGGTGTGCTTCGCATACACAGATTGCAGCCACCTGGTAAAAAAGCAATGCTGGTAGGTGATTTTTTAAACAGTCGGAAAATTGTAGCGGGTATAGCGCTTGGCTGATACTGATGTCCGGAAGATGGCGGTCAGAATTCTTACCTCGCTTGTGCGTGATGGTAAGTCCTTGTCTGACTTGCTGCCTGCTGCACAGCTAGATCTTGAAGCTCGTGAAGCTGCCATGCTTCAGGAGCTGGCTTTTGGTGTCTGTCGCAACTACGGTCAGCTCGATGCTATTGTTAACGAGTTGTTGCAAAAACCATTGCGCAACAAAGATACAGATGTACGTATGTTGCTGTGGCTCGCACTCTACGAAATAGCCTTTATGAGAACGCCGGACTATGCGGTCACCAGTTCCTATGTCAGTCTGACGCAAAAAATAAAAAAGAACTGGGCTAAGGGCCTGGTCAATGCAACGCTCAGAAATTATCTCCGCAGGGGTGATGAGTTGCTTGAAATAGCAGCCAAAAAAAACCCCCACTCGTTGCCTGAGTGGTTATATAAACGTATCAGTAAAGACTGGCCCGCTCAGGCGAGTGAAGTCTTTGCTGCGATGAACACCAGAGCGCCGCTAACCTTGCGTGCCAATGTCAGATTGACAGATCGTTCAACACTAAGCGCTAAGTTTGATGAATCAGGATTGTCTTTTGAGGATTGTGAGCATGCGCCGCAGGGACTGCGCATGGTTGAAGCACCGCCGGTTACTTCGCTTCCCGGGTTTCAGGAGGGGGAATTTTCGGTTCAGGATCAATCTGCGCAGCTGGCAGCGATGCTGGTGCAACCACAGGCTGGTGAACGAGTGCTTGATGCCTGTGCTGCTCCTGGTGGTAAGTCATGTCATCTGCTGGAGATCGAGCCGAAGATTAATTTACATTGCCTTGACGATGACGATAAACGTCTCGAGCGTGTCAGGCAGAATCTTGATCGATTAAAATTAACAGCAAAAATTCACTGCGCTGATGCGAATTCCCCGGATAAGTGGTGGGATGGTGAAGCCTATGACGCGATCCTGCTGGATGCGCCGTGTTCTGCAGTCGGCGCGCTGCGTCGACACCCGGATATACGGCTGCTTCGCCGGGAATCGGACATTCGAGCGCTCGCCAGGCAGCAATTGTCACTGCTGAATTCCCTTTGGCCACTGCTGAAACCCGGCGGGCGACTAATCTATGCGACCTGTTCTGTGTTAAAACAGGAAAATGAACAGTCTGTGGATAAGTTTCTGGCGTCAGAATCGAGCGCCTCCGAGGTACCGATTGACGCTGAATGGGGTGTTGCTACCTCCCGTGGACGACAGATTCTGCCGGGCCAGCATCAGGCAGACGGTTTTTATTATTGTCTGCTCACTAAGGCAAAGTCTGCGGTGCAAACTTCAACAAGCCAATTTTCCCCCAACGCTGCGTGATTGAGCATGGCTGACGCGCGACCAAGGCATATTCAAAAGGGCGTAAAAGTCAGCCTGGTGGTGTTTATCGCTCTTTGTGTCTGCATTACTGCACACGCTAGCTCCAGCATGCGATTTGAAAATGCCAGTACTTATCTGGATGACGGAGTTTACTATCTCGATGCGTTTGCCAGACTCGAACTAGGAGAGGAGCCTGAAAAAGCATTGATGAATGGTGTGGAGTTGCATTTTCTTGTTGAAGTGGTCGTAGCGCGACATCGGCGCTGGTGGGTAGACACACCAATTATTGAGCGCAGATTAAGATATAAGCTCTACTTCTATGAGCTGACACGGCATTATCGAATAGTTAACTTACAAACAGGTGAAAGTAAAAATTATCGGGGCCTTGTTGCAGCGTTACGATTTCTTGGTCAGATCAATCGCTTTGCATTGATTGAAGCCAGTCGCATCAAAGCTTCAAAACGCTATACAGCCAGAATCGATGTATCGCTTGATACCACCAGATTGCCAGGGCCGCTTGCAGCACAAGCCATCATATCGGATGACTGGAATTTACAGAGCGAGGAGTTTCAATGGTCGCTCAACTAATACGCAGGCTTGCGAACAGCTTATGGCTGATGATGGTGCTGTTTGTTTTTCTGGTGTGGGCACTTTATTTTGTCGCAAATACCGGTGAGCACCTTGATAGCTTTGGTCAGTCGTATCAATGGCTTATGTTGGCAACAGCAACAGCGCTTACGTTAATCGGTATTTTGATTCTAGCCAGTGTCTGGCGCTTGATTGTCGATCTGCAGCAAAACGTATCCGGTTCTCGATTGACGTTAAAACTTGTGATTATGCTGGTCGTGATGGCGTTGTTACCCATGGCGCTGGTGTATTCTTTTTCTATCAAATTTCTGCGTTCCAATATTGATAGCTGGTTTGATGTAGAGGTTGAAAGCGCGCTGGATGATGCGCTTGGCTTAAGCCGTGATTCTCTTAATGTTTATATGCGCGCGAGACAGAAGTCTGCTGTGGAAATTGCAGATCAGTTGACTGATGTGCCAGCCGAGCTTGCTGTGCTCGTGCTCAATGACATCGGTATTGATGCCGAAGCTTCAGAGTTGACCCTGATAGGTGCAGACAATCGAGTAGTGGCAACGACTGCTTTCTCTGGCAGTGTTAGTGTCGCACCGGAGCGGCCAGCTGATGACATCATATCTCGCGCTAGAAATGGAGAGTCTTATTTAAGTATTGATCCAGTTCTTGATGGCGATTTGCAGATTCGATCGGTGGTACCGGTGTTTTCGTCTGATCCGATTAACGGCATTTCGGTGCTTTATGCAACCTATCCGGTACCGAGAAGTTCAAGTGTGTTGGCGGCCAATGTACAGGAAAGTTTTCGCAACTACCGGCAGCTGACCTATCTGCGTGAACCACTTAAGCAAAGCTCTATCGCGACGCTTACTCTCGCGGTGTTTCTCAGTTTGATGATGGCCGTTTGGGTGGCATTTTATGCTGCGCGGCGCTTGATGGTGCCAGTGCACGATCTGGTTGAAGGGACACGGCTTGTTGCCGCCGGGGATTACTCGACCCGTTTATATACCTCAGGGCGGGATGAGCTTGGTTATCTGGTTAACTCGTTTAACGAGATGACCGACAAAATTGAAGCCGCACGGGCCAGTGCCAGTAGCAGTCAAAGACTGGTGGAAGAGCAGCGCTCCTATCTGGAATTGGTATTAAGCCGGATATCATCTGGCGTAATAACACTAGATGAAAATCATCGTATACGCACCTGCAATGAGAGTGCAGCTGAGATTTTGCAACTTCCCAAACATGCTATTCGGGCGCTGGATGTATCCGTTATGCCGCAAGACAGTTTAATGCCAAAGTTTTTTAGTGGCATCGAATCAATGTTGAACTCGGATCAACCTGACTGGAGTGTCGATCTCGATCTTATTCTCAGTGACGAGCGCGCACGTGTGACTTGTCGTGGTGCGAAAATACAGGGCGATGGTGCAGGTCAATCGGGACACGTACTGGTATTTGATGATTTCAGCGAAGTTGTAGAAGCACAACGCAACGCTGCATGGAGCGAAGTCGCGAGACGCCTTGCCCATGAAATTAAAAACCCGCTGACACCGATCCAACTCTCTGCTGAGCGCTTGCAGCACAAATATGCCGGTAAGTTGCAAGGTGAAGATTCAGAAGTGCTTAAGCGACTGACCAATACTATTGTCCAGCAAGTAGAGTCTATGAAGTCAATGGTGAAAGCGTTTGCTGACTATGCCACAACACCGCAAACCGACTTTGTTTCTGTCAATATGAACGATCTCATTAATGAGACATGCTGGTTGTATCGTGAGGGTGATGATAAAGACAACATTCACCTTGAGCTCGATGCGTCTGTACCTTCTATGCAGTGCGATCCAAACAGACTCAGACAAGTGCTGCACAATGTTATAAAAAATGCATTTGAAGCATCATCTGACACGAGCACACGCAAGCTCTCTATCAGTACCCGTGTGGTTGCTGATCGCACAACTGATTCTATAGAGCTTGTATTTGAAGATAACGGGCCTGGCTTCGCCGCGGAAGTGCGTGAGAGGTTATTTGAGCCGTATATTACTACCAAAAATAAAGGCACCGGCCTTGGGCTTGCGATCGTTAAAAAAATTGTTGAAGAACATGGTGGCACTGTACGTGCCGAAAATGGTAATGGCTTGCCGCCATTTGGTGGTGGCCGGATGATTCTTAAATTCCCTGTCTCGTTCAGACAATCAAATCTACATGGAGATGCTGCATGAGCCAGTCATTAGTAATGGTTGTTGATGATGAGCCGGATATTCGAGAGCTGGTGCGCGAGATACTCGAAGATGAAGGCTATGCAGTAGTAGTTGCAGAAGACGTTAAAACGGCTCGAGAAGCGATTCAGGAAAGAGTGCCGGATCTTGTATTGCTGGATATCTGGATGCCGGAACAAGACGGTGTCAGTCTGTTGAAAGAGTGGAGCGATCAAGGCCCCTTGAGATTTCCGGTTGTCATGATTTCCGGACACGGCACGGTAGAGACGGCGGTAGAGGCAACCCGCTTGGGCGCGGTAGATTTCATTGAAAAGCCATTGTCGCTTGCCAGGTTGTTGTTAAGTGTTGAAAAGGCGATCAGCTCGTTTAACAAAACAGGTGCGGAGTCCGGCGCTGCAAGAGTTCGAAAAATTCCCAAGCTCGCGGGTAGCAGTGCTTATATTGCTGACCTGCGTGAGACAATAAAAAAATCCGCTAACATTGAAACCGGTGTATTGGTACAAGGTGAGCGTGCGACAGGCAAGCAACTCCTTGCACAGCAAATCCATAATGCCAGCCCTCGTACATCAAAGCCCTTTATACAGCTACGTTGCGATAGCTTGTCAGAATCCGGTGCTGCACGTGATTTACTTGGTGATGCAAATAGTCCCGGTTATCTTGAGTCGGCCAATGGCGGTACCTTATGTCTGGTTGATGTAGAAGAGTTGTCTTCTACTGCACAATCACTGCTGTTAGATGTGCTGGAAAAAGGTGTGCTTGATCGTGGGCTTGATCAATCCGTGACTTTTAACGCTCGCATTATTGCCACCAGTACTATCGATCTGTCTGCGGCCATGGCGCAGGGTGAATTTAGTGAACTTCTATACTATCGACTTGCAGTTCTGATCATCAACACCCTGCCGCTGAGAGAGCATCGAGAAGATGTACCGGCGCTGTTGAAATACTACGTAGACTGGTTTGTCGAACAGGAGGGAATGACCTATCGTCACTTTACTGTCGCGGCACAGAATCATATGCGAAACAAGGATTGGCCCGGCAATGTGCTTGAGTTGGTCAATGTTGTGCAACGCTTAATGATACTTGGCGATGATGTTGAAGTAGATGTTGCCGAAATTGAAAAACTCGGTGGCAGTGAGCACGAATCTGGTTATGAGGTGAGTAGTGATATGATGCGCATACCACTCAACCTGCCATTACGTGAAGCGCGGACGGAATTTGAGCGACTCTACCTGCAACGACAACTGGATAGTGTGGATGGCAATATTGTTGAACTCGCGCGAATTGTGGGTATGGAGAGAACACATCTATACCGTAAGTTACGCAGTGTCGGTATTCAGGCTGGCCGCAAGCGCGGTTGAGCGAATAAAAAAATAAGAATCAAGGTAAAGACGTGAAGATTATTGTACTTGGTGCGGGGCAGGTCGGTTCTACTGTCGCCCAGAATCTCGCGCTCGAGAATAACGATGTCACTGTTGTTGATACAAATCTGAGCACGCTGCAGGAGCTGCAAAATCGCATTGATCTGAATACCGTTTTCGGCCATGCGGCCCATCCGCATATCCTGCGTCAGGCAGGAGCTGAAGATGCTGACATGATTATCGCTGCAACTAACAGCGATGAAACCAACATGATTGCCTGTCAGATTGCCTACACGCTATTTAGAACAACCAGTCGGATTGCACGGGTACGTTCGCAGGAGTATCTCAAAGAAAAGGAGGTCTTGTTTCAAAAGAAACATATACCCATCGATGTATTGATCAGTCCGGAGCGTCTGGTAACCGATCATATAGAAAGAATTATCCAGCATCCGGGCGCTTTGCAGGTTGTAGATTTTGCTGATGGCCGTGTGCGGCTTGTCGGTGTAGTTGCTGAGGCATCAGCCCCAATGACTGGTAATCCGGCGTCTGCAATACAGAGTTTGTTACCTAATGTGGGTGTTTGTATTGCTGCGATCTTTCGCGAAAATGATCCTGTTATTGGAGATGATGCAGTCATCAAAGAAGGTGATCTGGTTTTCTACATCGCTGCCAAAGGTCATACCGTATCCATCATGGAGCAATTTCATCAACCGGATAAACCATCAAAGCATGTGATGATAGCGGGTGGCGGTAATATTGGTATGGCACTCGCAAAAAAACTCGAAAACAAGTATCGAGTGAAAATAATAGAAAAGGGCAGGGAAAGGGCAGAGCAGTTAGGCGAAGCGCTGGATAATTCACTTGTGCTTTGTGGTGATGTGGCAGACCAGGATCTGCTAATGGAAGAAAATATTGCATCGATGGATCTCTTTTGTGCTTTGACCAATGATGATGAAGCGAACATTCTCTCTGCAATGGTGGCTCGCAAGATGGGAGCGAGAAGTGTTATGTCTCTTATCAACCGGCCGGCATACGTTGATCTTGTAGAGCGTGGA
>CALIHW010000157.1 GCA_938020525.1 uncultured Granulosicoccaceae bacterium
ATGGGACCTCACACTGAGGTTGAAAACTTTGTATTCCTGAATGGTTTCTCCGGTCACGGCTTGCAACAGTCACCGGCGATGGGCCGGGGAACTGCAGAATATCTCACTTATGGTGAATACCGAAGTCTGGATATGACGCCATTTAACTTTGAACGGATTGTTAATAATAATCCAATCATTGAAAAAGCCATTATCTAAAGTACATATTTACTGTTAACTCCCTTATACCGGTGCAATACGGCCCGGTACACTGCCTACCAGGATTACCATGAAAAAACTCGTGCTTACCGGTGCCGCCGGCAGACTCGGCTCTTATCTTCGTGAACCATTAACGAAAATGTGTGATGAACTGGTGTCATCTGATCTTGTCGATGACTTCGGCAAGCTATATCCGGGGGAGCGTTATCAGAAAGCCGACCTTGCACAGTATGATGGAATCCATGCCTTACTTGAAGGCGCAGATATGGTTGTCCACTTTGGTGCAATCGGAGATGAAGCACCATTTGAACAGATCCTGGGGCCAAACATTATTGGCGCTTATAACGTCTGGGAAGCAGCCTTCCAGCATAGTCTCAGGCGTGTAGTCTATGCAAGCTCTATTCACGCAGTGGGTATGCATAAGCGACAAGACTTTATTGGTACTGATGCACCGCATCGACCCGATACCTACTACGGTCTGGCAAAATGCTTCGCAGAAGATCTGGGCAGCATGTACTGGGACAAACGCGGTCTTGAATCTGTCTGCATGCGGATTTTATCCTGTGCACAGGTGACAGGTACACGATCACTTGGTACCTGGCTTAGCTACGATGATCTTATCCAAATGGTTGAACGTGCTATCGACACACCAACTACACGGTTTTCTGTGGTTTACGGCATATCAAACAATGACCGTGCGCCGGTAGATAACGCCAAGGCCAGCTTCCTGGGCTATAAACCAAAAGACAACGCTGAGCAGTTTGCGAAAAAAATACTGGCTGAAACCGAACCTGCAGATACCAATGATGCAGCACACATGTATCATGGCGGACCGTTCGCTGCCATTGAGCTTGGTAACAGCGGCATAGCGACGATGGATATCCCGGACGATACAAAAAAGATCTAGCCTCGGCCATACTCCAACCAGCTCCCACGAATCCACTGTCATATACAGAGCAACAGCCCGAGTAACAAGCCCGTGACTTCAGTTTCAAACATGGCCTCCGAACGGATGCAGCAAGTCAAGCCATCGGCTTCAGTGGTGGTGAGCCAGACAGCTCGCCAACTCAAAGCCGAGGGCAAAGATATCATTGACCTCGGGATCGGTGAACCTGACTTCAATACGCCCGCGCATATCATCGAGGCAGCACATCAAGCGGCACTTGCAGGTAAAACCCGTTACACAGCAATGGCCGGTACTACCGAGCTCAAGCAAGCAATCGCCGATAAATTTTTACGCGATAACACGCTCAACTTTTCACCGGATCAGGTATTTGTATCTAACGGTGCCAAGCAAGTTATTTTCAGCGCGATGTTGGCGACACTGAATCCAGGTGATGAAGTACTGCTTTGCGCGCCCTACTTCGGTTGTTACCGTGACACTGTGTTGGCTGTTGGCGGTAACCCTGTAACTCTGCCTTGTCACGAAAGAGACGGCTTTAGACTAACACCTGAAACACTACGATCTGCCATAACAGATAAAACACGCTGGGTGTTACTAAACCTACCCTCCAATCCCGCCGGTGCAGTTTATGATGAATTGCAGCTGCAACAGCTTGGCGAGGTGTTACAGGAGCATCCAGACGTGTTGCTACTGTCAGATGAAATCTATGAGCACATAATATTTGATGATCAACAGTTTATTTCTTCAGCTAGTGCGTTACCACGACTTGCAGATCGCATACTCACTGTTAACGGTGTATCCAAAGCATACGCGATGACAGGTTGGCGGATCGGGTACTGTGCCGGACCACAGGATCTGATAGATGTGATGACCAAAGTACAGGCTCAGGTATCCTCTGCACCTTGCTCAATTGCACAAGCCGCCGCAACTGAAGCACTCAATGGATCACAGGTAACGGTCACCGAATTTCGCGAAGCATTTGAGCGACGACGCGATTTCGTGGTAAGTGAAATAGAAAATATTGACGGTTTGACGCTCACAAAACCTGGAGGCGCTTTTTATGCCTACATTGGCTGCAATGCACTGCTTGGTAAAAAAACACCAGATGGAAAAGTTATAGAGACTGATACTGATCTCGCCGCTTTTCTTCTCCACGAGGCAGGTGTCGCTACTGTGCCTGGTAGTGCTTACGACATGTCACCTTTCATCAGACTTTCTACCGCTAACTCTGATGAGAATATAAAACTCGGCCTTGAAAAAATCGCAGCTGCAGTAACAGAACTGCAAACATAACGCTTCTCAGTCCGGCTATGTGCCTGGACAGTCACACCAAGAAGGGCCATTCAATATGAAAGGCCAAATTCTATCGATTTAGTTATTTTAAGGTAAGTCCGGACCACTCTGCCCTCCGGGAGAGTCCAAAGCGTTGTCTGCTTTGGGAGAGGGTTTTAAAGTTACAGCTTCTAGTTAGTTGGCAATTATTTGAACAAAATAAAGTACGCCTAATATTTCGCAACAAATCCTGTCAGGATAATTCGCTCCAGACTATCAACCCAAGCCAGCAATTTTCATTCAACACCACGCTTGTAAAACCGATATCGTTGCTGCGTAGTTATATGGTCTGCAATGTATTTAGCATCATGCCAGACACCCCATATAAAAGAACTTCCCCGACGCGACAACCACGGCAGCCCCAAAAAATAAATCCCCGGCTCTTCAGTCACACCGCGCTGGTGAACCGGTTTACCGTCAGCATCAAATACATCTGCTTTTAACCAATCAAAATCACTACGATAACCCGTAGCCCAGATAACTGAATTTATGCCAGACTCCTGAAGATTGAGTTGGCGAATCGGTTTAACGAGACACTCGGGATCATCGGTGATAATTTTCGCCTCTTCCTCCATTGGAAAATCAAGACCATTACGCTGAATATATTCATCGGCTTCCGCAAGCATATTAAGCAGACTGGCATCACCGTATGCGACATTACCCGCGAGGTCATCTGAAAAATTCAGCACGCCATTTTCATACTGCTGAGTCATACCAACAAGCTGCATACCACGCGCGGCAAACTCTCTGAAGTCGATAGTTTTACCACCGTTGGCACCGCTAACAGCGATAGTCACATGTGCAGTGTCAGGATCTACCGTAGCCAGATCCCACTTACCCAATACCCCAAGCCACCAGACAAAGTCCCGACCACGATAACTTCTCGGCGGCCTCTCATGTGGCCCAACAGACAAGTAAACCTCTCTACCAACTTGCAGTAATTCATCCGCGATCTGCGAACCCGAAGATCCAGAACCGACAACAAGTACCGCACCGTCAGGTAGTTGCTGTGGATTAAAATAGCTATTCGAATGTATCTGATGAATCGATGCATCGCCCGGTATTACCGGCGGTATTACCGGATGCTGGAACGGCCCGGTAGCTGAAATAATATTAGCAGCTTCCAGGCTTCCCTCTGATGTACTAATTACAAAGCCAGCACCATCATTCTTTTTCTCGGCCTTTAATACTTCGATACCGCATCTGACCGGTGCATTAATTTGTTTGGCAAAATCTTCAAAATACTCCGTTACTTCATCCTTACTGGCAAACGCATCCGGATGCGTTTTAAAATCCATCGTAGGAAAGGCATCGTGCCATGCGGGTCCGTTTGCCACCAGTGAATCCCATCTTCCAGTGCGCCACTTCTCTGCAATACGGTCTTTTTCAAGCACAATATGCTCGACGCCGTTATTCCTCAGGTGCTCACTTGCGGCAAGCCCTGCCTGTCCTGCACCAATCACCAGAGTATCTGTTTTTTCTGCCGTCATTTTATGTAACTTAATCTGCTTCATACCAGTGTAACTGCCGGCCAGAATGGATTAAAGTCTCATATGTGACTAACAAGCACCGTGACTGTATCAGCTACAAGTTATGACCACTTGACCTGCAGTGATTCAAGCCCGTGAAAATGAAAACTATCTCGATATCGCGGCTCCTCTGCCAGCTGCATAGACGGCAATCTCTCGAACAAGACACTTAATGCGATTCTAAGCTCAAGTTTAGCTAGTGGTGCTCCAACGCAAAAATGCGTTCCTGCCCCAAGCGAGACATGATTTGCATCTGTCCGGCTCACATCGAATGAAGATGCAGAATCAAAACTCATCGGGCAGTGGTTAGCCGCACCCAGCAACAAGGCTATCTCGGTCCCTGCAGTTATCTTTACGTCTGTATCCAATTGTACGTCTTCCTGCGCATAGCGAGTAAAGAGATGCAGCGGAGCATCATAACGAAGACACTCTGCAACTACCCTGTCCGCCTCTTCTTTACTCTGCCACCAGAGTGGATTATCCGGTGGTTGTAGGATAATGCTCGCAATCGCATTGCCTATCTGATGCACGGTTGCCTCATGACCGGCATTTAACAATAGAATGACTACAGAAATAATCTCGGCATCTGACGGACCATCCGGTTCGGACTGTAAATTGATTAACTGGGACAGCAGCTTGTCATCAGGTGCACTTCGACGAGATTCAATCTGCTCTTTCAGAAATTTTATAAACGCAATACTGGCATTGTTCGCATTCAGCTCATCCTGATGGCTCTGTGTCATCGTATAGACCATTACCATCGAGTGCGACCAGGCCAGCAAGTTGTCAGTAGATGACTCCGGAATACCAAGCAATCGAGCTATTACTGTGACCGGTATTGGCGTTGCATACTGTGAGAGTAATTCAGCCTCTCCGCTGGCTTCAAATCTATCTATACAGGTATGCGCAAGCCGGGTGATTTCAGACTCCATTGATTCAACCTGTCGCGACACAAACGCACGATTAACCAGCCGCCGCAGCCGGGTATGTTCCGGAGGCTCAAGGGCAAGCAGAGAGAAGCGCTCTGTTTCAGCAAAATCTTTTAAGTGCGTTGGATAAGGCTTTCGTTCAAACCCCGCCGGAGGCAACCGTGCAAACCGTTTATCTCTCAGACATTGATTAACCTCATCAAACCCTGTGAGGCACCACATGCCGTATTCCTGCCAATATACCGGGCCTTGTCGTTTATGCATCTCTTTATAGGATGCATATGGATTCTGGTAGAACACAGGATCTTTCGGGTTGAGGCTGAAGTGCCTCGATTCTTTCCAGTGTAGTGGCGAACTCACATTTACCGTCACAGTGAGTACGGCCGATCATGTGTTAAAGACGGTATACGTGCACATGCCTGTTCACAGGCAGCAAGATCTATATCAGCCAGAACAACACGTGGATCTGTACCGCCGTCAGCAACTACCGCACCCCAAGGATCAACAACTAGTGAGTGCCCGTATGCCTCTCCACCACCGGGAACATCACCAACGGCACAAGGTGCGATCACATAGGCGCTATTTTCAATTGCACGCGCACGATTCAATACATGCCAGTGAACCTCACCCGTTTTTTTGGTAAATGCCGCAGGCACCGCAAGTATCCGTGCACCAGCCTTTGCCAAATCACGATATAACGCAGGGAACCGAAGGTCATAACAAATGCTATGACCAATTATACCTATCGGTGAATCCATCACGACAGCATTTGAACCAGGCTCTACAGAAGCGCTCTCACGATAAACTTCCGTTTCAGATAGCTGAATGTCAAACATATGTATTTTTGTATAGCGCGATTTCACCTGCCCGGTATCATCAATAAGAAAACTGCGGTTAAAGATTCTGCCGTCCGGGCCGGTTATCGCTACCGATCCAACAAGGAACCAGACCTTGTGTTCAAATGCAAATTTCTTTACACCATTGAGATAGGCATGCTCCTCTTCTACCGCGTGAGGCGGTACTAACTTAGGACCGTCTGATACCAATCCTCCGCAGTATTCTGGTGTTGCTAGAAAACGCGCACCTGCACTGCATGCTTCCTCAGCCAGACTAACCATCTCATCCAGTGCCGAGTGCATTGCAGGCTGCGGACTGGTTTGTAACAGGGCAATAGTTGATTTCATTAATCTATCATACTCAAAACTACTGGTACTGAAAACTACTGGTACTCACAACCAGTTACTCCAAAACCACAGGTAAAGAGAGCCACTGTTCACCGGTTAGAACATGTGATAGCAGTTGGAGTCTAGCCGTTATTCACCAACCGGGGAGTCACTATCGGCAGCATGAATGTACGTACCTCTCGACAACCTGAAGCTATCTTCAATAATAGACGCGATGGATGCAATACACACTAAAACACCAGAAATTGGAACAATAGCAATCGCATATTTCTTCGGCATATAGTTGGGTTTAAACACCCAGCTTCCATTCTCTCTGGAAAAATACCACATCTCCCAGTACTTCCCGCCCATTGTTGAAACTGCTTCTATGCCGTAGACAATCATCACCACACCCAGACAAAAGATAATCAGCTTCCAGAATTGCTGTATGTAGAATGCCGCCTTCATTGGTAACCATGAGTAAATAAGGTTAAGTGCGATGTGATCGTTGTCTCTGACTGTCAGGGCCAGTGCCAGAAAGACCAGCCATATATTGCTTAAGACAGTCAATAGATCACCCCAAACAGGCGGATTCTCAAAGACGTAGCGCATGACGATGTTATAAACCGCGAACACCACCATCAAAAGTAAAAATATGGCGCAAAAAGCAGTAAGTGTTTTATTAACTGCCATATCAATCCAGCGGACAATTTTAAACATGGCAGATCACCGTCTCACTCACAAACACTTAACGGGATTTGTATTCATTGTACAAATCCAAAGTAGCGTGGCAGAAACATCGTAAACTGAGGTACAACGATAAGTACAAACAACAAAGCAAATAACGCCAAAAGGTACGGCAACATTGCAATGGCTACCTTCTCAAGCCGTACCTTGGCAATGGCACCCGCGGTATAGAACGCAACCCCTACAGGTGGTGTGACTGAACCGATAAGAAACCCTACAACAACCACAAGTGCGGCCTGAACATCCGGGTAACCTGCTTTTACCATCACATCAACCAGTACCGGCCCTGCTACAATTATATTGGCTGCTGAATCCATCACCATACCAAGCAGACAGATAAACAGCACCAGCACCAGTATAAACAACAGTGGATCATCGGCGTAGCCCAGCAACCATTGCTCTAAATCAGTGATGGCACCCAAAGAGGTTAACAGCCAGCTAAACGGACCGGACGCCGCAATAATGATGAATACCATCGCGGAGTTACGAAACGCCCGGATAAAAGCACCTTTACAATTCTCCCAGGTAATTGTTCGATAAATAAACAATCCTACAAACAGTGCAATGGTTGCGGTTAGTGCTCCCGCTTCAACCACCCCGGCAATACCAAATACAACCGATCCAACAAGGACAACGGGGATCAAGAGGGCAAATGAAGATCGCCAGAGGGACACAGCCAAAGCCTTGAAACTAAATGGTTCATCGCTTCTTTCAAAATTATGTTTTTTGGCTATAAAATAATTAATGACCATCAATAGAACACCGATCATCAACCCGGGTACTATACCTCCGGCAAACAACGCTCCTACTGAAATCCCACCTGCATTAGCTAGTACGATCATCATGATCGAGGGGGGAATTATTCCACCGATTGTCGAACTTACCGCTGTAATAGCCGCGGCAAAGGCCGCCGGATAGCCCGCCTTTTTCATTGCCGGTACAAGCAACGAACCTACCGTGGCGGTATCCGCCACAACAGAACCATTCATACCCGCAAAGAACATGGAAACAAGAACATTCGCCTGCGCCATGCTGCCACGCATACGGCCTATCAACCGCTGACTCAACTCGACCAATCGCTCCGTAATAGTAGCGCTGGTCATTAGCTCACCGGTTAGCATAAAAAACGGAATTGCAGTCAATGGCACCGCATCAATAGCACTGAACATCTGACTGGGGATAAGAATCATCGGCGCCGCATCCGTAATCAGGATGTAGACTACCGGGATAAGAATAAGGGTAAATCCTACAGGCGCACCCAGCAGGATAAGCACAACGAGAACCAGAAGCAGT
>CALIHW010000158.1 GCA_938020525.1 uncultured Granulosicoccaceae bacterium
GGAGGGTGTCGCCAAAGCATTTTTGAAATCCTTTTCGGCTATATTTTAATACACGCGCCCAAAGCCAAAGTCACTCTCCCTATGGGAGAGTCCAATGCGTAGTTTGCATTGGGAGAGGGATTCTTTTCAATAGAATTCAAAGTTTAAGCTTGAGGTCTTACGAATATCTAACCAGACACACCCCTCTTCCGGCGCAAACTACACGCCGGATTCTCCCCAGGGAGAATGGCAAAAGCGGCACTGGTTAACTTCATGTGATAGTCACTAAAACCTTTGACGACACACTCTCCGGGAGAATACAAAGCGTTGTTTGCTTTGCAAGAGGGATCAATATCTCGGACATAACAACTGTTCGTGTAAGCAAATACCCTCCTCGGCCGCTACCGCGTCTGACCCTCCCAAAGGGAGGGTGGCTATTGAGTTGAACAATCACTCTCCTTGTTGGAATCACTCGACAGTGATCGTGTCAGAATCAGAGCACAAACTGCTCAATAGCCGCGTGGTTCGTATGTGAACTAACCTTCGCCAGAGCAGATCGATAATCCAGCCATATATACTCGGTGTGTTCCTCGGGGCTGAGTATAATCTCCGCCCTGTCAGGCAACGGGTAAAGAAAAACATGCTCTGTGTTGACGGTAACATGAGGCGGATAACGATCACGCCATTTGGGTGAGATTTCAAAATCAACCGAATACTGACAGTCGATTAATTTGTCACCACCATCAATCCCGGTCTCTTCTTGCAGTTCACGCACAGCTGCATCAACAGGTTTCTCACCAGCTTCCAATGAACCAGTAACAGACTGCCAGAACTCAAAGTCTGCGTTGCGCTTTAACAGCAGTATCTCTGTTGGCGTGTAGATCACCACCAACACCGATTCCGGTCTGCGCAATGCCACTTTTAGTTACGGTTAGCTGGTCGTTAGCGTTAGCTGGTTTCAGGCTCTTTTCGAGCTTTGAGATTCAACTCTCTCATCTGACGCTCAGACACTTTACCAGGTGCACTGGTCAGCGGGCAGCTAGCGCTTTGTGTTTTAGGGAATGCCATGACATCACGTATAGAATCCGCACCCGCCATCAACATCACAACGCGATCAATACCAAATGCAATTCCACCATGCGGTGGTGCACCATAGCGCAGCGCGTTGAGCAGAAATCCAA
The DNA here is from genome assembly GCA_938020525.1 of uncultured Granulosicoccaceae bacterium. Lineage (GTDB taxonomy): Bacteria > Pseudomonadota > Gammaproteobacteria > Granulosicoccales > Granulosicoccaceae. Next base: position 1,161 of record CALIHW010000158.1, read on the forward strand.
ACTTATCCGTCGCTTCTTCTTCACTAATACCCAGCAACTCGAGCACTGCCTTCTGCATCGTGGCATCGTGTATACGAATTGATCCACCGCCAATTTCACTACCGTTAAGCACCATGTCGTAACCGCGTGATAACGCAGAGCCTGGATCAGCACGAAGCTCCTCTGGATCATTTGTTGAAGGTGCCGTAAAAGGATGATGCATGGAAGTCCAGCGCTTATCACGTTCGTCCCATTCAAACATCGGGAAGTCCACAACCCATAGCGGCGCCCAGCCTTCGGCGACCAAGCCACAATCATTACCGAGCTTCAATCGCAACGCACCGAGTGAATCATTCACTACATTGGCATTGCCTGCGCCGAAGAAAATAATGTCTCCGGTTTCTGCACCAACCGTCTCCACAATCTTCTTGGCCACATCAAGTCGAGCTGACTCTTCTTCACCAAAGAACTTTAAGATCGGTGACTGATAGCCTTCCAGACCACCAGACAGATCGTTGCACTTAATATAAGCCAGACCTTTGGCACCATAAACACGAACATAGGCATCGTAGTCATCTATTTGCTTACGGGTAAGCTTATTACATCCGTCTTTAAGGCAAATGGCGGCAACCCGACCCTGTGGATCAGAGGCTGGTCCCGAGAATACTTTGAATTCAACATCTTTAACTACATCAGATAATTCAACCAGCTCAAGATCAATTCGCAAATCAGGTTTGTCTGAACCATAGCGACTCATGGCTTCTGCCCAGGTCATTTTTGGAAACTCAGGCAACTCTACATCCAGTTGATCCGCAAACAACTCTCGCATCATGCCTTCCATGGTTTCCATTACATCTTTCTCTTCTATGAAGCTCATTTCGATATCGAGCTGAGAGAATTCAGGTTGGCGATCAGCACGTAAATCTTCATCACGGAAGCAACGCGCAAACTGGTAGTACCTGTCAATGCCACTCATCATCAAGATTTGTTTAAAAAGTTGTGGCGATTGCGGTAGCGCAAAAAACTCACCCTGATGCGTACGGCTTGGCACCAAATAGTCACGTGCACCTTCCGGTGTAGCACGGGTAAGAATAGGAGTCTCAACATCAAGGAAACCATTGGCATCTAAAAAGGTGCGTAGCTTTGCTGTCACTGCAGAGCGTAATCGCATACGCGCCTGCATTTCCGGTCGACGTAAATCAACATAGCGATAGCGCATGCGGGTTTCTTCCTGCACGTCTTCATCGTCCAGCTGGAACGGTGGTGTCTCTGCAGCATTCAAGACAACCAGATCCTTGGCAAGAACTTCTATCTGACCTGTTGGCAGATCGTCATTAGTGGTACCCGCCGGCCGCGCTCGAACCCGGCCACTGACCTTCAGTACAAACTCATTGCGGACCTGCTCCGCAATTGCAAAAATCTCCGCCGTATCCGGATCGATCACCACCTGGATCAGACCTTCGCGATCACGCAGATCAATAAAAATCACGCCACCATGGTCACGGCGCCGATGCACCCAGCCACAAAGAGTCACATCCTGATCGATAAACCCGGCATCCACGACGCCGCAGTAATGAGATCGCATTAACTTAATTCCAAGTAAGATTTGTAAATTAGCAGTGCCCGCGCGTGGCGGAGCTGGAGATTATCACCCAATTTCCCCGTATTGCCTAACCCGGATTGGGCTTTTACCGGCTATTCTGCATTGTCTTCTCAAGCGGTAACCGATTATCACGTCGAAAGGCACGCTTCGTTATTGCAACATCCTGAGAATAGACGCTGGGTTAAAGTGCGCAACGGTTTAATTAGACTACTCTTTTACCTAGCAGAATTATCCTACCGGAGAACTCATGAAATACGATTTGTACGGCATCGGCAACGCCCTCGTCGATATGGAATACCAGGTTTCAGACGACAAGCTGGCAGCACTCGGTGTCGACAAAGGCCTGATGACTCTAATTGAAGAGGACAGGCACCACGAGCTGGTCGACCAATTGAGTGATCTGGATCATAAAAAAGCCTCCGGTGGTTCGGCCGCGAATACCGTCATCGCCACGGCTCAGCTGGGTGGCAAGAGCTACTACAGCTGCAAAGTCTCGAATGACGAATTCGGCGATTTTTACCTCAAAGACATGCACGCCTGCGGTGTTGACACCAATCTCGATGGACAGACCCGAATTGATGGCACGACCGGCAAATGCATTGTAATGGTCACACCGGATGCTGATCGCACCATGAATACCTATCTTGGCGTCACCGTAGGCATCGACGAAGATGCAGTTTCTGCAGAGGCTATTCAAAACTCAAAATATGTATACATGGAAGGCTACCTGGTTGCATCACCCACAGGCAAAGCCGCCGCCTTAAAAGCAGCAGCAACTGCCAACAGTGCAAATGTTCCTACCGTACTGACATTGTCAGACCCCAATATGGTGGAGTTTTTCGGTGACGGTTTAATGGAAATGGCTGGCGACAACCTCGACCTGCTGTTCTGCAATGACTACGAAGCGAAGATGATGACTAAAACCGACAGCCCTGAAAAGGCGGTTGAAGCATTGAAAAAAATCGCCAGACGATTTGCGATCACGGTGGGTGCTGACGGCTCCCTGATTTATGACGGTGACAAGCTACACAAAGTCCCGGCACCTAGTGTTAATGTCATCGATACCAACGGTGCCGGAGATATGTACGCCGGTGCATTCCTGTACGGATTGACGCATAACATGAGTTTTGTGGATTCTGCACAGCTGGCCAGCAAGGCAGCGTCAAAAATTGTCACGCATTTCGGCCCACGTTTACCTGCTGAACAGACGCGCGCGCTCGTAGCGTAATGGACAGAGCCAACATGAGCTTGTAGAGTCCTTGCCTTCCCGCATTTCGGGAAGGTGTAACCAGCATTCCAACCAATGCCGCAGCTTATTCAAGATGTACCCGACATCCATCTGGACTCGCGCGTGAACTGTTTCACCCTGTGCCATAAACCTCCTGCTGCTTCAGCCGCTAGCGATTGTTAGTGAGAACCATTTTTGTAATCCGGCGGTGGGTTGGCCCTTTCTGGATCGAACTGGACATTTATCAGCGTACAGGGACAATCGCACTAAACAATCAAACCACCGCCATATCAGCAAATAGCTGGAGAGTCACCCATGGCAGCCAGAAGCTCCCGATCAGAGCACATTGAAATGCCCGCATCAAATGATGAGCAGTTACAAAAGACTGCAAAGCACCTAGCCAGACAATCGAAACTGGTTAAACACTACTACGCTCGAGTGCCGCTGGAGGACATTTCTCACCGCAGTGCAAAAGAGTTAAGTGCAGCTGCAATGTCACACTGGAACATGGCGGCCAGGCGCAAACCCGACGAAAGTCTGGTTCGCATCTACAATCCGAACAAAAAACAACACGGTTGGGAATCTCAAAATACGATTATCGAAATTACCACCACGGATAAGCCTTTCCTGGTTCGGTCCGTTTCATTAGCTATCACCAATCTCGGGTTTGGCATAAACGAATTCATTCACCCAATCTTTTCCGTTGCTCGAAAAAAGAATGGTCAAATGGAAGGCCTGGTGACTGATTCAAGTAAAAACGCAATCCCTGAATCATTCATGCAGCTACACATTGACCGACACTACGATGAGACTTCGTTTGCGCAGTTAAAAAAAGATATTACGGAAGCTATTAACAACGTAAATCTGGTATGTGATGACTGGGAGCCAATGAAAACTGCCAGCATCAACGCCGTTGACAGACTTCGTGCAACCAACCCCAATAGATTCGAGATCGCAGAAGCAGCAGATTTTGTTAAATGGCTACAGCGTTACTATTTTACGTTTACCGGCTACTGTGAGCTGAAAAAATCAGCCAAGACTGCAAGCGTTACAGAAGCACACGGTATTTTCAGATCAGACAAACCGCTTGCCACGTTAAATAAGTACATAAATAAAGACGAACTGCTAAAAGCAAAAAAAACAGACGTACTAACAGTCACAAAATCGATATCAAAAGCACCGGTTATGTTGCCAGTGCATATGGACATCATCACATTCAAAAGAATAGACAACAAGGGCAAGGAAAATGGTCGCTGTGTAATCGCTGGATTTTTTACCTCTCGAGTAGTAGGCGCTGAGCTTGAAAACATTCCACTACTGCGCCACAAGTCATTTAACATCATTGCCAAAGCCAATATCAGCCCCGGCGCACACGATGGCAAGCTATTGCTATCTACCCTTGAAAGCCTGCCAAAAGACTTGTTACTGCAGACTGATGACGACACTATCTCAGACATATGTCGCGGCATTATGAAACTGGAGCATCATCCACAGGTAAAACTCTTTGGCATTCAAGGCCATTACAATCGATTTGCCACCTGTATGGTGTTTGTACCAAGAGACATGTACTCACGCGAACTCCGGCAACGTATTCAGCAGATACTTCAAACCGAACTGAAATCTGACACTATAGATTTCAATGCCACATTCTCGTCCGAGAACGCTTTAGCCAGCATGCGCTTTTTTATGAGCATCCCCAAACCCGGGAAACATACCACTGACTTTACCCATATTGAGAACCTTGTGATCGATGCGGTGCAGAATTGGGATGAGAACCTGCGTGAGGCACTTTATTCTGAGGTGGGCAAACAACAGGGAAGCAGCATTGCGTTGAATATGCTGCGTGGTGTCCCTGAAAGTTACAAAGAAACGCACAAAGTGACTGATGCAGCACGTGACCTGGCGCAGTTAAATGACCTTGAAAACTCAAAGATCGATGTGCTTTTGTATCGCGCGGACGATCAGCCAGACTACGAAGTGAACTTCAACATATACCATAAGGATGTCGAAGTTCCTTTATCTAAAACAATTCATATCCTTGAGAACATGGGTTTCCAGGTCGATAGCGAAGATCCCTTTGTGATAACCACTGAAAACGAATCCGAAAATACCAAGCTGCACATTCGCGAATTCAGACTCAGGAGCACAAGCGGTAAAGCATTCGACGTTGAAGAAATAGCAGATGACTTTCGCGCAGCCTTTCTGAAAGTATGGAGCGGCGATATCGAAGACGACGGCATGAACCAACTCGTGATGGCCGCTGGACTCGACTGGCGACAAACAACCATTATACGTAGCTACGCCAAGTACCTCTTGCAAATAAACGTGCCCTACTCGTTCGACTATCTGATTACTTGTTTGATTAATAATCCGGGCATTGCAATCAATCTGGCTACACAGTTCGAAACACGTTTTGACCCATCACATAAGTCAAATAAAACTGACAAGCTATGCAATATTTTTATGGCACTTCTGGATGAAGTCGTCAGCCTTGATGAAGATCGAATACTGGCAACAATGCAAAGTGCCATTAATGCAACAGTACGCACCAACTATTTTAAAGGTCATCAGCACGGCAAGCACGAGACACATGTTCAGCCGACAACTTATTTATCGCTCAAGCTTATTCCGTCTAAAGTCAACGGTATGCCACTACCCTGCCCGGCGTTTGAGATATTCGTCTGTTCGCCACGATTTGAAGCAACTCATCTGCGTGGTGGCAAAGTCGCTCGAGGTGGCTTGCGCTGGTCAGATAGACGCGAGGATTTCAGAACAGAAGTACTTGGCTTGATGAAAGCACAAATGGTCAAAAACTCTGTGATTGTACCCGTCGGCTCCAAAGGAGGCTTTGTTGTAAAACAACCACCTCTTAGTGGCTCACGCGATGAGTTGATGGCAGAAGTTATTTCCTGCTATCAAAACTTTTTGCGCGGTTTACTGGATATCACGGACAACTACGTAAAAGGCAAAATCGTCAGCCCGAAAGACCTAGTACTGCATGATGAACAGGATCCATACCTGGTTGTTGCAGCAGACAAGGGCACAGCGACGTTTTCTGATATCGCCAATGGTATCTCTGAGGAGTATAACTTCTGGCTTGGTGATGCATTCGCCTCAGGTGGTTCGGTTGGATACGATCACAAAGGCATGGGTATTACTGCAAAAGGTGCATGGGAGTCTGTCAAAAGACATTTCCGAGAGATGGAACACGATACGCAACAACAGGAGTTCACGGTTGTTGGAATCGGGGATATGGGTGGTGATGTATTCGGTAACGGCATGCTGCTATCGAAAAAAATAAAACTACTAGCCGCGTTTAACCATATGCATATCTTTCTTGATCCTGATCCGGATCCTGCAAAAAGCTTTGTAGAACGCCAACGTCTATTCAACCTTGAGCGCTCTACCTGGGAAGACTACAACAGTAAGCTGATCTCCAAAGGCGGCGGCATATTCAGCCGCTCAGCCAAATCAATCAAACTATCACCTCAAGTGCAGGGGATGATCGGTAACAATGTAAAAGAGATGACCCCAACAGATCTGATGCATGCATTGCTCAAGACAAAAGTTGATCTGTTATGGAATGGTGGAATCGGCACATACATTAAAGCCTCTGGTGAAACCCATGCAGACGCACAGGACAAAGCCAATGACTCTTTAAGGGTTAACGCAAAGGATCTTGGCTGCAGGGTAGTTGGCGAAGGTGGCAACCTCGGTTGTACCCAGCTTGGCAGAATAGAGTTTGCAGCCGGCGGTGGAAAAATCTACACAGACGCTATCGATAATTCCGCAGGCGTGGATTGCTCTGACCACGAAGTTAATATAAAAATTCTGGTAGACAGCCTGGTCAACAGCAAAAAGCTGCCCGTTTCAAAACGCGCTCGACTACTGGCAGATATGACAGAAAATGTGTCTGAACTGGTACTAAGAGATAACTATCAGCAAACTCAATGCATCAGCCTGACGCTTGCAGAAGCACCACAATGGCTCGACGAGCATAGTCGTTTTATCAGTGCACTTGAATCGGAAGGCAAACTCAATCGTGAGATTGAATTTCTACCGAGCACGGAGGAAATCAATGACCGTATTTCGAATGGCCGTGGTTTAACTGCACCAGAAATTGCGGTGCTGGTGGCCTACAGCAAAATGGATATCTATCAAAGACTGATGGATTCCACATTGGCAGATGATCCGTTTTTTGAAAAGGAATTGCTGAGCTACTTTCCACCGCAACTTTCAAAAAAATACCCGGATGCAGTCCGTTCTCATCAATTGCGCAAAGAGATCATTGCAACTCAGGTAACCAACAGTTTCGTTAACCGTCTCGGCCCGACTTACCTCAGACGCTTACGCGATGAACTCGGCGCTAACACCAGCGAAATAGCCAGCGCGTTCGTAGCGGTACGTTACCTATTTAAGCTGCGGGATCTATGGAGTGAAATTGAAAATCTCGACAACGAGCTTACCAACGCTGCACAAACAGAGATGTTGCTACTGGTACAAGGTTGGGTAGAGCGAGGGGTCCACTGGCTGGTTAAGAACCGGCGCAGCCACTATGGTCCGCAGGATATCATCAACAAGTTTGAATCCGGCATTAACGAGCTGCGAACGCTTATACCGGATTCTCTAGCTAAACCAAACAAAAACAGCTACAAGTCGCGATGCAAGTACTTTAAAGGCGCTGGTGCGCCTGACAAGCTGGCAGCCACTGTTGCCGCCGTTGTTCCATTGTCGTCGTGTTTTGACATACAGGACATACACAACACATCTGGTAGTGATCTTAAGCTGATCACCAGCCTCTACTTCTACCTCGGTGATTTCCTGAAGCTTCAGTGGCTACGTGAGCAGATAGGTTTGCTCGATGTAGACAGTCACTGGCACATACTTGCAAAGTCTGCATTGCGACTGGACATTCACTACAGACAAAGACACCTCTGTGCGGAGATCCTTGAAAGCGCAGGCAAACGAAAATCTCCAGATGAAATTGTCAAAGCCTGGGCCGCAACTGAAACCAACGAAGAGCGCTTGTCTATCTACAGACAACGCCTGACAGAGATCATGCAAAGCAGCCACATTGACTACGCTATGCTTTCTCTGGCCGTGAATGAGGTGCAGAAGTTATTGAATTCTGACCGACCACTGGCAGGTAGCGAGTTGTAATACGCCACGCTTTCTTATCAGGGATGAATCTCATCCCTGGTATCGCCTCTGGTAATGTTTCTGGTAATGTCCCTGGTAAGGAAGAGCCGATGGGTATCAGCGCTCTATTTTAGCAAGCGCTGTGCGTAGCTCGCCAGGCACAAACACTGGCTTGTGCGATTTTGCGTCCACGTAAACGTGAATGAAATGCCCTGCGGCACAGGCATCTGCCTCGTCACCTTTGAACACCGCGACTTCATAGCGCACGCTGCTGTTGCCCACTTTGGTGACTGCAACACCGACTGTGATCTTGTCCGGGAACGCCACCGGCTTGAAATAGTTGCACTGAGTCTCAACTACGAGGCCAACTACCTCACCCGCTTTGAAGTCGAGAACGTTTTGCAGCAGCAGATAGCCGTTGACTGCCGTATCAAACCACGAATAGTAAACAACGTTGTTCACGTGACCATAGACATCGTTATCCCTCCATCGCGTCGTAATGGAATGTTTGTAGGGGAATTGATGAATTGTCGGTATGGTTTGTAAGCTCATATTTACATTGTTTGTTGCGCCAGCAGATTAAAACAAGCTTTTTAACAATCTACCCTACTCGAAACAGAAAATTACTTTTACCGTAAAAAGACATCGAGCCTCGGTCAGATGGAAGATCAAGGTGTAAAAAATAGCACCCGGCTCACAGAACGCAGTGCTAAAAAGCCCTGCAGTAATACATCGACCCTCTTCGGATAACTAGCTGGCCCATATAGTGCACATACCCCCCGTGGACCGTCCAACCTTTACTGAAACAGGTCCCTTAATAAAAGTGCATGAAGGCCGCTGGTAAGTAGATACAGGCACAGAGCCGCTGGTTGATGTCAATAATTAGACAGTAATTTATGGATTCTCACAATTCGCCAAATCCAGAGTCTGATCGGACACAATCAGCTGTAATAAAAGTGTTCGGTGTAGGTGGTGGTGGCTGTAACGCAATTGAGCAGATGATCGCCAGCGATATCCGTGACGTTGAATACAAGTGCGTCAACACAGATACCCAGGCACTTCGCCGATTCGCCCCTGAAAACGTTATCGAGCTCGGAAACAACCTGACCAAAGGTCTCGGTGCTGGCTCCAATCCGGACGTTGGCAGTGCGGCAGCCAAAGAAAGTACAGCAGAAATCGAAGCCGCGATTGGTGACGCCGATATGTTATTTCTGGCCGCCGGCATGGGTGGTGGCACCGGCACCGGCGCGATGCCACTGATAGCCAGCATTGCTCGCGAGATGGGCGTGCTTACTGTCGCAGTAGTCACTGAACCTTTTGCATTCGAAGGTGAGAGAAGAAGAGCTGCCGCTGCAGCAGGGCTTGACGCCCTGCGCGAATGCGCAGACTCAATGATCGTTGTACCAAACGAAAATCTGTTGAACTACCTCGGCCCAGACGTCACTCTGGTTGATGCATTTGCCGCTGCGAATGATGTCGTTACCAAAGCGGTCCAAAGCATTGCGGAGCTCATCACCACAAGCGGCCTGATCAATGTCGATTTTGCCGACGTCAAAACAGTGATGGCAGAGATGGGTCATGCGATCATGAGTACCGGCACCGGTATGGGTGAACACCGCGCAGAAGAATCGGCCCTTGCAGCAATCAAAAGCCCTCTACTTACCAATATTGATCTAAAAGCCGCCAAAGGTATTCTGGTCAACATTACTTCAAGCTCTGATCTCTCAATGGGTGAGTTTCAAACTGTCGGTGACATTATCCGCCAGATCACCGCAGATGATGCAACCGTAGTTATAGGTACCGTATTTGATGACAACTTCGGCCACGAGATGAAAGTTACGGTCGTTGCAACGGGATTGAACCCACCCGTTAACCAATTAGTCGAAAGAAAAAATGATGATATAGCTGCCAAGCTGGCTCAACCTACCCCGACAGCCAAAGAAAGGGCTGAAGCTGAAGCGCAAGCCGCTAAAGAGCGCGCTGCAAATCAGACCCGTAACGAAGCGATGGCAGAAGCTGTTGCCGTGGAACACGAGCGCACACAACGAGCTGCAAGCCTGGCCAGGGCTCGACCAACAGCAGATATTGATGCTACTCAAAAACTCGAACATCCACAGCATGTTCAGGCAGCACCAGGACACGCTACCCCGCCCCCACTGCCTCGGCAATCGCCTCGGCAATCGCCACAAAAAGCTAGTGCCAGAACCGTTTCAGGCCCTGATGTATACGTCAGTGATGTCTGCATGATATGCGGTGTTACAAACGGCAGGCACCTCGCAAAATGTCCATGGCAAAACGGCCCGACACTTGATCAAAAACAAGAGTTGGCTGAAGCTCAGGCCAAAGCTAAAGCTGACGCCGAAGAAAGCGCGCAAACCGAAGCGAAGACAGGAGTTGCGCCTCTTAAAATAATCGAAGAGTTACAAAAGGTTAGAACGACAGCTAAAAAGCCACGTAAGAAGAAAAGCAACAACCTCGCAGTCGCCGCAGGGTTAATCGCAGTGGTATCCATTGCCTGGCTTATATTAGGCAACAACAAAGGTAAGCAAGACGACAGCACTATTGTTGAAAACGCGCCTGTGGAAAAAGTGCAGAAGCGCACCACGCGCATCAGCAGCGATCTTCGCCCAGGCGTACCGTACAATATTCCAACACTGACACTGGACCCTATAAAAGAAGATTCAGATACTGAGCTCACAGAGTTTTCAGACGAATAAATTACTCGTTCCGAGCCTCAATCCAGGCTATCGATAAGCGCTACTTGCCAGGTTGTGTTACCTCAAACCTCGCAATACAAGATTGCGGTTTACCAATAGCCACAACACCGATCTCCCGAATCCAACGCAGCAGCCATGCCTCAGGGAATGCTATCCTTGCATTATGATAAATGCTATCACTGATGTCCTGACTCGCTTCACCGCTTTACACTACCTGATAATTGCAGTCAATATTCTATTGATGTTGCTTGCCAAGCCGCTGATTCTGAAGACTGGTGGCAAATTATCTGAGCGACAGACTGACTTCCGCGTCAATGCACTCCGCGTATTGAATCTGGCCATACTTGCGACGGTTTGTTACAACGCAATTTACTCTGGTGGCGATCGCGGGCAAGGCTTTGCTATCAAGCTGATATCAATCCTTGTCGTGCTATACCTCGCCTACCTGGCATCCAATATTGCAAGCTACGTCATGCGACGACGCTATGGTAAAACCAATACCAGCAACGAAGGCATTCAAGTATCGGATACTTACCATTCTCGAATGCTGACATTAGTGCTGAGCACGTTCATTGCGATAGTTGCACTGATTGCAGTTATAAGAATTGCCGGCTTCAGCAGCCTACTGGAAGCAGGAGGTGTTATTGGTTTTGTCGGAGTATTTCTGGCACTCACACAACAGGCGTGGGCACCCGATATCATCAGCGGCCTTGTACTGCTAAATAGTGACATGCTAAGTGAAGGAGACTTAATTGAACTCGGTGATTCAAGTCCGATATTCGCCCGAGTTTTTAAAACCAAAATCTTTCACACAGTGCTAATCGACATAGTCAATAACCATCGCATTATGGTGAGCAATTCAAAGTTAAGAGATCAGACTATACACAGTTTGTCTAAATTCGCCTCTGCAAAAGGACTGCGCGAAAAGCTGTCTTTCAAGATTGGTTACGATACAACTACAGAAGACGTGAAAAATATGTTTAACGAAGCATTCGAAAATATTTCCAGAGATGCCAACAACAATATCGACGACTCAAATCCGCTCGAAATCCGGGTACTTGAAACTGGTGATCATGCTGTTGAGTGGGGCATCTTTTACTACATAAAAGATGTAGGCAGTATCATCGCTGTCAGGCAAAGATTACTGGAAGAGATTCTTGAGACTTCGCACAAACACAGTATTTCACTCTCTACTCCGCAGACCCATATTGTTACTACCGTCAGCGATGCTCCGGTTACACATACCTGACTAGCTGAATCACAACTGTCAATTCAAAATTCGAGTAGACCCGCAAGAGAATCCAAAGCGCAGGTTGCAGCAGAAGTGATGCTGAAAAGCCCCAAAAGATACGTGGCAGCCTCATTCAAGATATACAACTTCAACACTAAAACAATACAACTTGTTGTTTTTTATATTTTTTACCACCTCACCAACACCAAATTCCGGAGACGTCAATAGACAACAAATAGCCACTCATTCAATTTCTCTTCAGGCCACAAGTGTTAATATGACCCCCATAAGATAAGCCGAAACGGCGTCTTACCTGGCAATCAAGAGGAATATATTCAGCATGAAAAGAATACTCAGGCATTCACTATTGACTACAGCACTCGTGAGTGCTGCGCTCGCGGCTACATCGGCTCAAGCGGCAGACGAAGTTAAAATTGGATTTGTCACCACACTGACAACCGGCGGCGCATCCATCGGACAAGACCAGGAAAAAGCAGTCAAACTGGCTTTGAAACATATCGACAACACCATGGGCGGTAAACCGGTCAATCTGATCATGGCAGACGACGGTTTCAAGCCGGAAGTTGGCAAGCAGGCAACCGACAAACTGGTAAAACAGGACGATGTTGATTTCGTAGCAGGTTATATCTGGTCACATGTTCTGTTGGCGTCACGAAAGTCAGTACTCGATGCCGATAAATTCCTGATCAGCGCCAATGCAGGCCCTTCACCAGTGGCAGGCAAGCTGTGCCACCCGAATTTCTTCTCTACATCATGGCAGAATGATCAAACCCCGATGGCTATGGGTGAAACCTTGAATCAGCAAGGCGTTAAATCACTCTATGTCATGGCGCCGAACTATGCAGCAGGAAAAGACATGGTTGCAGGTGTTGAACGGACGTTCAAGGGTGAGATCATGGGTAAGGATATGACCAAGTGGGGCAAAGACGCGCAACTGGATTTCTCTGCAGAACTTGCCAAAGCCAAAGCATCAGGTGCCGAAGGTATCTTTGTCTTCTACCCGGGAAAAGCCGGTCCTGCTTTTATTAAACAGTACCAGCAAGCAGGTCTTCGAGACACACTACCGCTCTACACCGTCTTCACAGTAGATTCGATATCACTTCCAAAACTGCAGGCAGGCGGCATGGAAGGCGTACTGGGTTCTGTAAGCACGGGTCACTGGGGTCCGGATCTCGATAACGAAGCAAACAAAAAATTTGTTGATGACTTCCGTGCTGAGCACGGCACCTATCCTTCTTTCTACGCGGCACAAGCGTATGATTCCATATTGCTAATAAAATCCGCAGTAGATGCAGTAAACGGAGACTTAAGTGATAAAGATGGCATGCGCGCAGCCATGAAAGAAGCCAGCTTTGCTTCTGTGCGTGGCGACTTCACTTACGGCAACAACCACATGCCAGTACAGGACTTCTACAGCCGCAAGGTAGTTGAGGACACTGATGGCAACTGGACAACCCAGATTGAAAAAGTAGTACTGGACGACCATCAGGACACCTACGCTTCTGAATGTAGTATGTAGTACATCTTTGATGGCAGGCAGGGGGTAGTTGTGCTCCCTGCCCCTGTTTGTCGCCCTATTCTATTGCTTCGGTCGTACCATCTAAACCACAAATAAAAAATGCAAACAGAGAACGACACCCTCCCGCCTGCGGGAGGGTCGGCGTCTAAGCGCCGGGGAGGGTTTACTTTTAGAAGCATTGGAAGCTTAAGTCTCAAAACTCGTGTGAGTCTGCCACGGCATACAAATATCACAATGAAAGTAGGCAGCATTGTTTTATGATTCAAATGTCCACCGTTGCATTGCACCCTGCTGCGAAGCAAACAACCCTATGATGGATCATTGATGGAAACATCTCTTCTTCTGATTCAGCTGATCAACGGATTGCAACTTGGCGTTCTGCTGTTTTTGTTATCCGCCGGACTAACACTCACCTTCGGCATTATGGACTTCGTCAATCTCGCACATGGATCGCTGTATATGCTTGGCGCATTCATTTGCGCATCACTAACCCAACTGACCGGTTCATTTGCATTGGCGACTATTCTCGCCTTACCACTGACAGCGCTCTGTGGAGTGATCATAGAGTTGGTTGTAGTCCGACAACTCTATTCACGCAATCACCTGGATCATGTACTTGCCACCTTTGGACTAATTCTTTGTTTAGATACTCTGGCAGAGTTGATCTGGGGCCCTGCAGGAATAGCAGTACTGTTACCCGGCATACTTAATGGCGGGGTTGAGATCCTGCCTGGTGTGGTTGTCCCTGCTTTCAGACTGTTGATAATAGCTGTCGGACTTATGGCAGCAGCAGGCTTGTACATTGTTGTCAATCATACAAAGCTGGGTATGTTAATTCGCGCTGGTGCATCCAATCGCACCATGGTCGGTGCACTTGGAGTAGACATCAAAACACTATTCACCGGTGTCTTTGCAATGGGTGCAGCACTGGCCGGTCTTGCAGGTCTTCTGGTCGCACCAATCGCAGAAGCATCAATTGGCATGGGCAATGAAATAATCATCACCACCTTTGTGGTAATTATTATCGGTGGCATCGGATCCATGAAAGGTGCTTTCATCGCAGCGCTGTTGATTGGTCTGATAGATACCTTAGGCCGATCATACCTCGATGATTTTTTTAACCTGTTTATGTCACACGAGGCTGCAGAAACAGCGGCACCAGCCGTCTCTGCCATGCTCATCTATCTAATGATGGCTGTCATTCTGGCGATACGTCCGCAAGGCCTCTTTCCAGCAGCAAGTCGTTAGACATATGTCAGACCACACGCCAGCAACTCGTTCTCCGGCATTCTGGATCAATGCCGCACTGCTTGCTCTGTTAGCACTGGTGCCACCAATACTATTTATAACCGGTCAACCATTCTGGCTGGATGTGTTTACCAGACTGGTAATTCTGGCTATTGCCGCTACTGCACTTAACCTGATTCTGGGCTTTGGTGGACTGGTATCTTTCGGTCACGCCGCCTACCTCGGGCTTGGTGCCTATGCCGTCGGCATACCAACTTACCATGCACTCTATGGCGGCATGGATGCAATCGCCTCATTCAACGGCTTTTTACATTTGGGACTCGCCATCGCAATCAGTGCGCTCTTTGCACTGTTAACCGGTGCTATCTCACTACGTACCCGTGGCGTCAATTTCATTATGATAACCATGGCATTCGGCCAAATGGTTTTCTATGCGATAGTGGCACTTGAAAATTACGGCGGTGATGATGGACTCACCATTGATGTACGGTCAGAATTTCCACTAATCAGTCTGGACAATCCCCTAACACTCTACGCAGTAGGTTATCTATCGCTGCTGTTGGTACTGTTTATTGTCTACAAAATCACCCGTTCTCGCTTTGGACTGACTCTGCAAGGCGCTCGCTCCAACGAAGAACGAATGCGCTCCCTTGGTGTTGATTGCTATCGCTATCAACTAGTAGCATTCGTAATTTCAGGAGCACTGTGCGGCTATGCAGGCTTTTTACTTGGCAACTTCACCACTTTCATATCACCGGAAATGATGGACTGGACTCGCTCAGGTGAACTGATGTTTATGGTTATCCTTGGTGGTGCCGCATTTCTGCTTGGCCCGGTAATTGGCGCTGCTGCATTTATACTGTTGGAACAATTGCTACGCGAAGTCACCATCCACTGGCATCTGCCATTCGGCATACTGTTGATTTTATCCGTGCTGTTTTTTAAAGGTGGTCTTGCCGGAATTGTTGATCGCCAGCGTTTAAAAGGCAACCGGCAATGAACACAGCTAGCCAGCAACCGATATTAAAAACCACCGATCTATGTAAACGATTCGGAGGAGTCTTTGCAACTGACAATGTAAACCTCGATGTACTCGATGGCGAGGTACACGCGCTGATAGGACCAAATGGCGCAGGTAAAACCACTTTAATCTCACAACTCTCCGGGCTGTTGAAACCAGATAGTGGCCGCATTGAGTTTAAAACCAGAAACATGACCGGCAAACCCGCACACAAGTTCGCCCGTGCCGGTCTCGCCAGATCATTTCAGATCACTTCTCTGTTCGCAGATATGACTTTGCTGCAGAATGTAGCGCTGGCGGTACAGGCACACGCCGGGCACTCTTTCAACTTTTGGCGCAACGCTACGCTCGACAAAAAACTGCTCGACCCGGCGCTCAGCTACCTGGAAACCACAGGACTTGCTAATAGTGCAGGCAAGCAAGTCTCAGAGGTATCACACGGTGAACGCCGGCAACTCGAAGTTGCAATGGCGCTCGCTACTGAACCATCATTGCTGTTACTTGATGAACCAATGGCCGGCATGGGTTCCGAGGAATCCAACCTAATGATTAACATTCTACAGAAGCTCAGCGGCAGCAAAACCATTCTGCTTATTGAGCACGATATGGATGCCGTATTCACTCTGGCAGACCGTATCTCAGTACTCGTGTACGGCCGTATCATCGCAACCGGCAAGGGTGATGAAATTAAAGCAAACCCGGACGTCAGAGCCGCATACCTCGGTGAGGAGGCCAATGCTTAACATTAACGATCTCACGGCGCACTATGGCAGCAGCCAAGCGTTGTTTGGCATATCGCTGCAATTAAACGAAGGAGAAGTCGTCACACTGCTCGGCCGTAACGGCATGGGTAAAACCACCACACTACATTCCGTTATGGGTATTTTGCCTTCTGTCGGTGGCAACGTTTCCGGTGGTAGCATTAGCTACAAATCTAACAACATCGCAAAAGCCCACGCTTTTAAAATAGCCAGACTGGGCTTGGCCATTGTTCCGGAAGGCAGACAGATTTTCCCTAACCTCACCGTTAGAGAGAATCTTGTCGCGACCGCAGCCAACAGACAGCAACATAAAGACACCTGGACAGAAGAAAGCGTGCTGGCGTTGTTTCCACCGCTCGCCGAACGACTATCCAGCATGGGGAATCTTCTCTCCGGCGGTGAACAACAGATGCTCGCAATCGGTCGAGCTTTAATGACAAACCCGGATCTACTCATTTTAGATGATGCTACTGAAGGACTCGCACCTTTAGTCCGTCAGGAGATCTGGCGCTCTATTTCCAAACTTAAGCAACAAGGTTTATCTATTTTGCTGGTAGATAAAAACCTGAGTGACTTGTTGAATATTGCAGACCGACACTACGTGGTAGAAAAAGGCCAGGTAGTCTGGAGTGGTGACAGTGCAACTCTTCGCAATGAGAGTTGGGTTAGAGACGAATACCTCAGTGTTTAAAAAAAAACGGTTGTGACAGAAAAGACTGAACGCTAGGAGTCTGCGCGGTAGAAATCCGCGTAGCGAGAACGTGCCATGGCGAGGACGTTTTTACTATCATTTGAGGCGCATAGTTGTTCATACGTAACGAAAATGATCGATAAAAACGTACCGTCAGGGCGCGTTCGCAGTTGCGGATGTTCTGCCGCGCAGACTCCTAGTCTGCATTATCATTCTCCAGCGGAGAATCTGGAGCGTCGTTCTTCTCTCCAGAGGGGCTGTTCTGTAAGCAAGACGGGTGTTCCGTACGCAAGAGGGGTCAACACTGCAATAAGTTCAGAATGTATTAAGCGCCGGTGTAGTCATATACAGTTTACAATACTATTCAGCCAGTTCGGACTCACCCGCATGCAAATCATACAAACAAAACCTGCCGCAGTATTTCTGCTATCCCTGCTGCTTGTCGGTGTGGCTAGCGCAGAATCCACAACCAGAAAATCTACTTCAATTATCAACGGCCAGGTAATAGAAAGCGAATATCCGGCATTTCAAGGATCCGGGGGAGCTGATACTCCAAAAGCTCGAAGAAAAGACCGCACCGTCCTGAATTTCGGTCATGGGTTGTGGATCTACGACCTTTTGATCGACCTTACAATAGACAATGATGCAGATGGTCACTACTCGGCATTCTCGATCACACTGGATATAGACAACAGCTTTTCTCCAAGAGACGTGTATGCCGTTTTCTATTTAAGTCAGGATAACGGACCATGGTTCGAATACGCGGTAACGGGCAACTTTACGGTTAGCGGCAACAGCACGAACGACTCGATCAGTATAGAAACCAGCCTCGATACCGGTTACCCGAGCGACTACTATGATCTGTATGCAGAAATCTACGACGCACAAACCGGTGCGCTACTGGTGACTTATGGTCCAAATCAAAGCGGCCATGTTATAGGCATTCCATTCGAGAGCACATATAACGACCGGTTCAATTCGTCAGTGAGTGTTCAACTGTCTTTCAGTGGCAGCGGGTCATTATCCTGGTTTACTCTACTGTTTTTTGTAGGTCTGGTGGCTTATCGAGGTCTCAGGAATTCTGGGGTTACAGCCAAAAGCCTGCGGACTGCAAAAAGATTTCGATAGCTTTAGCCAAAGCTACTACCGCATAGCTACTTGATGGCGATGGAGTTTCGTCAATTTAATTCGCACTGTTGCAATTGACGTACTCAAAAACCTGACATGATAGCCGGATGAATAGACGCATTCGCTTTTTACTTATTTCCACACCGATTATCTGGCTGATAACAGCCGCTCCAATAGCCAAACTGACATCCTGGTGGCTCTCGACCTCATCGCTCAAAGCATTAGGCTGGAGTCTGCTGGCAGCACCTCTGGTATCACTGTGGATTTTCCTGTCGTTCCAGACCGCCAACATTGCCACAAAGTGGCCAGCCACTCAATTCATTGGTTTATGTACTGTACTGATGAACGTGGTCATATTCAGTTCACCACTAACGCTCCTGATGAATTCAATCACCGTTGCCGTAATAGCTACCGGACTATGGATTTTGCTTAGCTGCTACGCGGTATGGAAAGCTCTGAATGTAGAAAATACTCATCTAAAAATAGAAAGTACTAAGTTGAGTAAGGGTTATCGCATCATGCATCTGAGTGACTTGCACGCCGGCAGCCGCAGTAGCGCGTTTATCAATAGAATGGTAAAGCAGACGAATTCGCTGCAACCGGATCTTGTATTTATAACCGGTGACTTAATCGACTCAAGCGCAGTAGATAGCAAATACCTGCAACCACTATCTGGACTTAACTGCCCAGTCTACCTGTGCCTCGGCAATCACGAACGCTATGTCAACCTGGAAAAAGCCATTATGGCCATCGAAGCTAACAACATCAAAGTACTTCGCAACGAAAGTGTCACCATTGAAGAGCTTGAAATTACTGGCATTGATGACGAGGATAATCCCGCTCAGGTCGCTAACACGCTTCCTGAAATCATACGCGATGACAATAATTTCCAGATTCTGTTGTACCACCGGCCACACGGATTTGAAGATGCTGCAAATGCAGGAATTGACTTAATGCTGTGCGGCCACACCCACGCTGGTCAAATGTGGCCATTTGGCATTCTGGTGAAGCGCCAATTTCCCTATATCAAAGGGTTGTATAAGTCTGGCGATGCGTCGCTTTACGTTTCTCAGGGTACCGGCACCTGGGGGCCCACTATGCGTCTTGGTACATCGAGTGAAATGACACTAATAGAAGTCGATACCGTCCAAACCGGAGCATAGCGGGTCAGGTATTTCCATGACCAGTCGTGGACCAGTTTACGTATCAATATCCGAATTCTGTTTACTCAAAAAAGCAAATGGTATTGCCAACGGTCCGAATAACGCCCCCATCACTCCCCAGAATACAGGATTTGCACCACGCTTCTTTGCTATGTAGTGGCATGTTGCAATGCTCAATATTGCCACCAAAAATATACCAGCTATATACATAAATAATTCCTGCGTCAGTTATTGCAAAGCAAAATACGTTTGTATCTCCTCAAGAGGGAGAATGTCTCTTTCAGAAGACACCCTCCCCAGGGAGGGTCGGCATCTAAACGCCGGGCAAGAATGCAGCTCGAGACTAATTGATAGCTCAGCCCCTCTTGCAAAGCAAACTACGCTTTGTATTCTCCCGAGGAGCGTGTCGTCAAAGGTTTTAGTGACTATCACTTAACCATAACCCGTGCCGCTTTTGTCATTCTCCCTGGGGAGAATCCGGCGTGTAGTTTGCGCCGGAAGAGGGGTGTGTCTGGTTAGATATTCAATAAGTCTTCGAGCTTAAACTTTGAATTTATTACCAAAAGTATCCCTCTCCCAATGCAAACAACGCATTGGACTCTCCCATAGGGAGAGTGACTTGGCTTTGGGTACGTGGTACGTGCATTAAAATATAGTCGAACAGGATTTCAAAAAATGCTTTGACGACACCCTCCCGAGGGAGAATGTCTGTTGGTGGCTCGAATGATACCCCACTCCAATGGACACTGAGAAACTACACAAGACTTCAGACCTCAAAACACCTAACATCACTATTATAGCAGAATGCCCAACAGGCACTGTTCGGGTACCGCAGCTTCAGAAACCGTAGTTTTACGCTATCTCAACTTCATTGGTTGCAACCGCAGATAAGTAAGCGTGCGCCAGAGCCATTCAACCGGACCAAACCTGAACTTATGCAACCATAAGGGTGAAAAATAGAGTTGCAAGCAACATATCAACAGTACAACCAGCAGCTGCCCCCATCTTGGTACGGCACCAAACAAGCCCAGGCCGTGCCCGTAAAAAATAAATGTGGCTGCAACGGTATGCATCAGATAATTGGTCAATGCCATTCGCCCGACTGCTGCCAGCCGACGCTTAAGGTTTGCGAATAGTTCAGATTGAACAACACGCATCACTACACCCACATATGCCATAGCAATGAACATACTGCCAAAATAGTTATACAAGGAACCGGGGCCCATCAGCGCATAGAGTGCATCCCACTGATGAGAAAAATTATCTAAAATGCCATAAACCACTAGCGGCAATCCGAATACGAATCCAAATAAGATAAGTTTGTAATAAAACCTCACGCTGCAAGTTGCAGAGAATACACCCCACTTATAAAGCGCCATACCGACAAGCATCAGTCCACCTGCACGCCAAAGTAGATAAAACAACATAGCTGTAGTCTGCATTGACACGGTAGCCGGCACCCTGGCCTGCATCTGAGTTAACCAATCACCTTGATACGCGGCAATTTCTGCACTTATGGCAGTCTGGGATGGATCAAACTTAGATAAAAGATCCGCAAGGACTTCTGGTGGTCCAGACGGAAGGCTTAAATATGAACCGGTATTCAGCAAAGGCACAACCAGTAAGACACAGCAGCCCGCTAACAATAATTTTCGTGGCGAGCAGTTTCGACAACAGAAAATCAGAGCGCCACAAATTGCATAGGTGACTAAAATATCACCAGACCACAATAGATAGGCATGAGCCAACCCGATCAATAGCAGCCAAAATATTCGCCTATAGTACAAACCGGTAGCGCCACGATTTTCAAGCCTCACGGTCTGCAACACCAGACCAGCGCCAAACAGCATTGAAAACAACGCCATAAATTTTTGATCAAAAAAGATATGGCTAAATGCCCAAACCCATAGATTGACTCCTTCCAGGCTTCCATACACGGTCGGCAGGAAATACGCGGCTTCAGGCATTGAAAATGCCTGAATATTCATTACCAGGATTCCCAGTAACGCAAAGCCCCGAAGCACATCCAACGCTATTACTCTTTCAACAGATTCGACCGGCGCTGCGGTCAAAGCAGCTAAAGGTGTTTCCGTACACAACTCAATTCTCCTACAACCTGTTTTTATTAGTATTTAGTGTACTTCGGTACTACTCTGATTCAGGAGCATCCTTTTGTTGGGTAATGCCATCCGCCATTAGAGCTCTGCTATCCGTTATGATGAACCTCCTTCAAGTTATAGACTTTTGTATCAACTCCCTCCATTCGAGCCTTGAGCTGCAACGCAAGATACAATGAATAGTGTCGTGACTGATGAAGATTGCCACCGTGAAACCACAATGCCTCCTGCTGAGTAGGCTTCCACATATTACGCAACTCACCTTCCCACGGGCCTGGATCTTTCTTTGTATCTGATCCTAACCCCCAACACTTACCCACCTTATCTGCCACTTCCTGAGAGATCAGCTTCGCAGCCCAGCCATTCATTGAACCGTAGCCTGTTGCACAAACTATTAGGTCTGCGGGTAGTTCACTACCATCATCAAGACTTATCGAATTGGCATTAATACCAGTAACATTGACTCCACTTTTTATTTTGATTTTCCCATCTATAATCAACTGGGACGCACCCACGTCAATGTAATAACCCGACCCTCTGCGAAGATACTTCATAAAAAGTCCGGACCCGTCCTCTCCGAAATCGAGCATAAAGCCTGCCTTCTCGAGCCCTTTGTACATATCGGCATCGCGCTTTGCCATTTCATCGTAAACAGGGATTTGCAGTGTATGCAGTATCTTGTAAGGCAGTGATGCAAAGATAAGATCCGCCATATCAGTGGTAACACCATTGGCTACTGCCTCACGTGAATACAATCCACCTAACGCCAGCTCCATCAACGTATCCGATTTGGCAATATGCGTTGAAGAACGCTGCAGCATAGTGACATCAGCACCGCTTTCCCAGAGATCTGCAGAAATATCGTGTGCAGAGTTATTGGAACCGATTACGACACATTTTTTACCAGTCCAGTCCTCACCGCCCTTATGTTGACTGGAATGGCACAGAGTTCCTTTAAAGTCATTCATACCTGGGATGTCAGGCATATTAGGAACTCCAGACATCCCTGTTGCAAGCACTACTTGCTGTGGCTTCAGCACCAGTTCTTCACCGTTGCGGTTAACTGTCACCGTCCATTCTTTTTTCGCATCGTCATAACTGGCACTCAGTGCTTCGCTGTTTGTCCAGTAGTTAAGCTCCATAACCTTGGTATACATCTCAAGCCAGTCACCGATTTTATCTTTTGGTGAAAACACCGGCCAGTGATCCGGAAATGGCAGATAGGGAAGATGGTCATACCAGACAGGATCATGAAGGCACAGGGATTTATAACGTTTGCGCCATGAGTCACCGGGTTTTTCGTTCTTTTCAAGAATAATGGTTGGCACACCAAGTCTCTTCAAGCGTGCTCCTAGACCAATACCACCCTGACCACCACCAATCACAAGACAATACGGCTGACGGCTTATACCAAGCTCGGCTTCCTCCTGCTGCCTGCGTTCGATCCAGTTTTTACGATCTTTAAATGCACCATGCTCAACACCCATCTCACGGGTACCATGCTGATCATTTTTCTCCTCATACCCCTTCAATTCCAACATGGTGGTGAGTAACGTCCAGCACTTGTCACCCTTTAAACGAACGTGTCCGCGCCCGCGCGCGACTTCTGTCTCAAAGGTTAACCAGCCTTCAGTAATACCGTCTGCAGAAGTGCCATCTCCCTCCAGTTGCCAGTTCAACGGTTTGGTATGACCTAAGGTGCTATCGAGCATCTTGCGAATACTGTCCGGCCCTTCCGCGGTATCAAGATTCCAGGTAAACGTAAGGAAGTCCCGCCAGTAGCAGTCTTCATCAAATAAATTCAGTACGGCGTCGATATCAGAACCGGAAAGTGCATTGTCAAAAGCGCTGATCCACACTTCCAGTTGCTTGTTCACCAGATTTTCGGCTGGAACGGCCATGTTTCTCCTCCTGATTGTTGTCGCACTTTGACGATAACACAATCAATCCCACGATCAAATATGCGGCACATCGCTAACGCCATAGCCACCTCGACCACTCCACTACAGCAATGGTACAGCAATCTTTCCAGGACTCTCGTCAGGGAGTCAGTTGCTTCGTCATAAATACACTGTACGGATCAAACGTATAGCTCGCAAACGGGTCGCAATGTGTAAAACCAAAATTTTCGTATAATACTCGCGCTGGTTGAAACGCATCTGCGGATCCGGTTTCAAGCCACAGATGCCGGTAGCCACGCTCTATCGCACAATCGATCAGGTGCGTCAGTAGTCGACTTGCCACCCCTTGCTGTAAAAACTGCTGTGTAGTTCGCATGGATTTTATCTCGGCATTGGAACTATCGATCTCTTTTATCGCGCCACAGCCCATTAGCTGATCTTCCTGCCACATACTAAAAAAACTTACTTCAGATGATCTAAGTGCATCAAGATCAAGCGCGTGTATGCTATCTGGTGGCGAGCTCAATGCCATCTCTTCAAGATGTTGTTGCAAGAGAGCCGCAACCTCTGGAGCAGAGAGCCCACCTTCGATAATTTTCATAACAACAATACGCTCGTAACTTTCAATCGTCGCGCACCGACCATCCTTGCTATTCTAGCTATATCGCCCTACTCTCTGGATAACACGACTTCTCGACTCTACAATCGAACGAGCCTGCCGCGTAATTTCCAATCAAATTATTTGATACACTGGAATACATAACACCACATAAGAATTATCAAATTCAACGTTAACGGATGATTAAACGCAGGGAGACGTAGGGGGGATCAGCTTGCGCATCCACCAACTATAACTCGATTGGTTTATGATTATAACAACTGACTTCCCGTGAGCGGCATTGGTGGATGCGCTTTTGAGACCGTAGAAACCAATGGAAGGTTCACGGAGACTATTCGGCTCTAGCGTGAACTTATCCCCTTACGCACCCTACGTCCCCCCAACGTGAAGCGTGAAAACGCACCGGAACCTGGCAGAAAATTCGTAGAACATTAGCCTCCCGAGCACGCAACTCAGATCTGCATGACAGCAACTGACAAATTGATAGTAGAAATTAAATTGGCAAGTGCTTCGACTGGTGTTAACTTTATGGATCCAAGCACACCACTGTATCGAATCTGATACTCAGATCGCAGTACCTGTTTGACTAAAACCCGGAGGAATACATGAAAAACCTGGATGACATTTCGTTTGACGAGCACGACGAGCTTATCAATCCCAGACCTGAAGAAACAGATTTTGATCGCATCATGAACAGGGCGCTTTCGCGCCGTGATTTAATGAAAGGCGTGATGGTTTTCGGCGGCGTTGCCGCACTCGGCAATACGCTTATGCCCGCCATTACGCAGGCAGCCCCGCACCGTTTCGCGTTTGACGGCATAGATGCAAGCACAACTGACGATATTTCTCTTCCGCCGGGTTACAGCGCCCAGGTGGTGGTACGTTGGGGTGATCCGCTTTGGTCAGACGCTGAAGAATTCGACCATGCAACACGCGGAACCGGAGCCAGTCAGGCGAAATCATTCGGTGACAATAACGACGGCATGGAAGTCTATGCACACGGCGATAAAACCATACTGATTGCCAACAATGAATACACCAACAAAGGCATCATTTGGGGTAATCGTGAGGACGGTAAGGCAGAAAACGATGACGATATTCTCAAGGGTATGAATGCCCATGGCCTGACTGCCGCAGAAATCGAACAAAAAGACGGACAATGGTCCGTTGTTAAAGACAGCCCGTACAATCGTCGCTTTACTCCTGATGTTGAAATGGACATTACCGGCCCTGCTGCAGGTCACGACCTGATGAAAACAAAAAGAGACCCGGATGGCGTGGTGGCGCAAGGTACCTTCAATAACTGCGGTAACGGCTCAACACCGTGGGGCACTTATCTCGCTTGTGAAGAAAATTTCAACGGCTACTTTGCCGCTGAAGATCAAGAGATGGAAGTGACAGCAGAAATGAAAAGATACGGCGTATCACCCAAAGGCCGTGGCTACGGCTGGGAGAAAATCGATGACCGTTTTGATCTTGCAAAAGAATCCAACGAGTGCAATCGCCATGGCTATGTCACCGAAGTAGATGCAAGAGATCCGACCAGCCGCCCCAAAAAGCGATCCGCATTAGGCCGCTTCAAGCATGAAAACGCAGAAGTCGTGGTGAACGGTGACGGTCACATCGTCGTGTACATGGGTGATGATGAACGCGGCGAGTTCCTCTATCGATACATTTCAGATGGTGTCTATGCTCCGGGTGCTGAAACTGATTCACTACTTGAAGAAGGTAAACTATATGCCGCCAGATTTAATGATGATGGGTCCGGTGAATGGCTGGCGCTGACTCCGGAAGCCACCGGCATGGCAAACATGGCTGAGATTTGCATACATACTCGTATTGCGGCGTCGGCTGTTGGTGCCACTACCATGGATCGCCCTGAATGGGTCAGCGCCAACCCGAAAGCTGCAGAAGTATATTGTTGCCTGACTAACAATAAAAACCGCGGTGTAAAACCAAACGCTGGTGGAGATGAAACACCGGTTGGCGGCCCTAACCCACGTGAAGCTAACCCTTACGGCCAGATTGTTCGCTGGCGCCCGGCCTCAGCCGATCACACAAGCGATGCATTCGAGTGGGATCTATACGCACTGGCAGGTAATCCGAACTTACACAACGATCTCTATGGTGGCTCTGACAACATAACCAAAGACAATATGTTCAATTCACCTGACGGACTGAGATTTGATTCCAACGGCATCCTATGGATTCAAACAGACGGCAACTACTCCAATGAGAAGAACTTTGAAGGACAAGGCAACAACCAGATGCTTGCCGGGGATCCTGCAACGGGTGAAATCCGACGCTTCCTGACTGGCCCTAAACAGGCTGAAGTAACCGGCCTTACCTGGAGCCCTGATCGCCGCACCATGTTTGTCGGCATTCAACACCCGGGCGAGCGTGGTGAAGGTAACTGGCCGGACGGCGGTGATTCTGCACCCCGCTCTGCCATCCTTGCCATTACACGTGACGATGGTGGGTTAGTCGGTTAAGTCGTACCTTGGTATCGAAAAACGCCAATGAATCAGCAGCCTCTGCCCGAGGCTGCTGCATTTAAAGAAAAAATTGGGTAGTACATAGCTGCAACTGCACCCAACAGATCCAAGCTAAGGTAACACCCACAAGGAAGCATCTCTAATCCAGAATTCATTACGAAAATCCGGATTGTCCGCCGTGATCCATACCACCTGAGTTCCAGCTGGCACATAAGACCCCGTGTCAGATCCGGTAAAGTAGTTGCGGAATTTACTAAAGTTATTTTGTGGTTCGTATTGCAGCGATGGCGTGTGCCACGTAGCGCCTTCGTCATAGGAAACACGCATACTTGTTTCGCCATTTTCCGCACCAGTCAGTGCGGTAAACCTAAATTTCGAATTGGCCGGCGCAGGCTCTGCGAATTGCACAATCATTGGCACAGCTTCATTAGCATCTGTAGACTGCGTTCGCTTAAGAGCCTTTATTATCTGGAATGGTTTACCTGGTGACAGGTAGAAATTGTCCCAATGATAAGTATTTGGATGACAGAGACTTTGAAAAGCTGCACCTGGTTTATCGTGTGGTTGGTTAACATTAGTACACGATTTGGTGGTGTTATAAGCATAATGGGTGAACTGCACTACCAGTTCGCTATAAAGCTCTGGAACGATATACTCCCCGACACAACCATTACCGTAGTCAGGCATACACAGTGAGACTTGATCCCATAGTTCAGCAGCCCAGAGACTATTTTCAGGTGTCTTTTTTATTGTTAATCTGAATCGGGCCCGGGTTCGGTTGTCTGTGATGTTATGCGGTGTGATATCCGGATCGTTCTCTCCATCAAGATAGTCATACATCACCTCGTTATAACTGCGGTGAGTCAACACCCAGTCCTCGCCCAACGGTGCACTGGCATAGACTACAAGTCTTTCAGGATTGCCAGGGTTAGCTATCTGTGCACGCGTGTATTCCGCAGCGTTGTCATCGGGCTGTATGTAGTTGCCATCGATCAAAAACCTGTTGTCTTTCATAAAAAGAGTTCGGAAGGCATTTATTTTACCGAGAATATCTGCGATGCCGTTCGGGCCTTCATCAAGCGCGGTATTTATATTGAACCCGTTAACCGCTTTACCATTGGCATCGGCAACAACATCGCCCTCGGGCAATTGCAAGTGGGTTTCGAGTGGCGTCAGATCCAGTTGCCAGTAATCCCGTCCTGCCGTTCGGTAAGTAGATACTGAAAATTCAACAGTGCCAGTGCCGGATGAGGTATCTAAAAGCTGATTAGGGGTCAGGGTAAGCTTGGAAGCGCCGCCCGCATAGGCGGCAGTCATCAAGTGGTCAGCGCAAACGTATATCATATCTTCATAACGAAGCACCGGATGCAATCCGATAGCATCGGAAGTCTCTTCTTCGAACTCCGGCGCCCAGTAGTCAGACAAGGTATTCTCATCACCATTGTAGCTATCAGGAATTGAGAAAAATTCCTGCATAAAGGTAAACCCGCGCTGATTGTTTCGCGATGAGTCCACACGTTGTGAAAGATCGATTGGCGAACCACAGCGATCGCCATGATCAGCCATCAGGAACTGTTCGTTCCAAAAGTAGCTGTCGTCAGAACCAGATCCGCTACCGGGTCGAATGTATCCATCTCTGGAGTGAGCTGTGATATCCCACTTTTTAGAGACAGCTTCAAGCTGCAAAGCGTGCTGGCTAAAATCCATTCCATCCACCTGATCAGTGTGCAGATTAAACACGTTATGTTCCTGTGTCTGTTCCTCAGGGTCATCAAGGTTAAACAATTCTCCCCGGGTATACTCCCGGTAAGTTTGATCTCGAAAAGACATTGGCGGGATAAAACCTGCCAGCAAAGATGGACTGGTATCCGTGAAGTCCTCACAAAAATAGGAATCAGTTAGCGCTAAATACTGCGAGCAGTAACTGTCGGTGGAATCTACCAATGCACCACTGCCAGATATCGAGTCACCGCTGGGTGATACTGCATCGTCTGCGTTTCCGCACCCTGACAGAGGAAAATAAATCATTCCGGCAATAACCAGCGGTAATATTCGCATTGTCCTGCACCCCGCGATCCTGTGGCGTTCTCTTACACTATAGTGCAACTACTGATACTGTATGCAAAGCAAAAGGTAGCAAAGGCGAACCACGTTGGAAACCGTAAAATGAAACACCACAGCTGGCCAGAGAACCATTGGCACTGGCCCGTAGAGCTAAACCACCAGCATGGTGTCAGGTGTGGGGATCTGATATTCACCGGCGGCCAGGCAGATCTGAATCAAACGGGTGAAGTGGTTAACTCCGATGCCCTTGATCTTCAGAGTGCTAATGTCATTCGCTTTGTGGAAAATATCCTTCTTGATCTTGATGCATCACTTGCCAATATAGTCAGATGGGTCGCGTATTTTGTTGGTGATGAAAAAGACGAAGCACATATTCTTTCCCTACTTGATAAAGCCACTCCAGATACCTGCAAACCGACAGTAACAACAATCTGTTTACCTGCACTGTGTTATCCGGGTATGCGAATCGAACTCGAAGCTGTCGCTTTTTGCCCGGAAGATATCTCCTCACAAAAAATGCAATATGCCCGTGGTGACAATTTACCCGCACTGCCAGACGGTTTTTCGCATGCTGTTAGATGTGGCGATTTGGTGTTTACCAGCGATTGTTCTGCGATCTCCCCTCAAGGAGATGTACAAATGCCTGATGACCTGACTGCACAAACCACGCTTATGATGAATTGTCTTGGCAACACACTGGCATTGGTTGATGCATCAATAGATGATGTATTGAAGCTGAATGTATTCTATTTGGGTGATGGCACAGCCGCTAACTGGAGTGAGCCTGCGCTGATTCGTGCATCACATTTTAAAGACCCGGGGCCTGCCGCTACAGGAATCTCTGTACAAGGCTTTGCCATACCCGGCCTGATGACAAAAATCGCGGTCACTGCAGGTGCAGGGGTTAGCAAAAAGCCTCGAGACTACTCATGGCCTGAGAACCATTGGGACTGGACCGAAAAGCTACCATACAAACATGGAAATCGCTTTGGCAATATCATACATCTTGGTGGACAGGTTGCACTTGATCAAAACGCTGAAGTACTTCATCCGGACAATATGGTAGAGCAAACCCGTATTGCTATGCACAACATAAAATTGGTGTTGGCTGAGTTTGGTGCAACGCTGGATGAGGTAGTAAAGGTAACAACTTTTTATCAAGGGAGTGCGTCAGCCGAAGCACTACACAAAAACCTGCTGATTCGATCAGGCTCTTACAACAAACCAGGGCCTGCAACATCGGGAATACCAGTGACCAGTCTCGTCTATGAGTCTATGGTTATCGAGATCGAAGTGATAGCTATCATAGACAACTGATCAATATCCAAAAAATTCAGGTCTAAAAACATTCTGGTCTAACAACATTTCGGTCAAACAGCATTCAGAATCAACGGCACAAACAAAAGCATTCCACCTACTACCGCCGTTATTGACGCGATCAATACCCCTGCTGCTGCAACATCTTTGGCCTTGCCAATCAAAGGATCATGTTCAACAGTAACTCTGTCACACAGGTATTCCACAGCGGAGTTCAAAGCTTCCGCCACCCACACTAATGCAATCAGTAACAGCAATGCAATCCATTGAATAGCAGACATCGACAAAACCAGCCCGACCAGTATAACCACAATAGTCGCCAACAAATGAACTCTGGAGTTGTGCTGCTCTTTCCAAAGAATTTGCAAACCGTTGATTGCGAAACGCATACTATGAAAGCGAGCCTTTACAGAAAATCTATCACTCATACTTTTTTCTGCCTGATCATATCGTGAATCTGGGTGATTAGTTCATCAGTAGGTTCATGAAAAACGTGAAAGCCCTGTCCCGCATCTAGTTCAGTTTTTATTTTCTCCCAACGTTTATTATGCTGAAAATCCCGTAGTTCAGTACCACTATAAACTTCACGAATTAGAATCTTACGTATCTGTTCTGTGTGTCTGCGAGCAACTTGCAGATAAACTTCAGGGTCTTTCTCTCCACTGTCACCAATCAGAATAAACTTTCTCTTCGGGTAACGTTGCAACAGTTTTTCTATGGTTCTAATTTTGTATTCCATCGAACTGCGAAAAAAATCGACAAAGCTTCTATCGCCGACGTAAAAATGCCTTTGAGACAAACACCCAAACGGAAAGTACTTTTCAAGAAACGGTTCCAGACTCGGGTACAACTGCCACGGCGATGCAGAAATATAATGAAACATTGCGCCATGCTCCAACAGGTTCTGATAAAAACCAGGCATACCAGGTGCGGGCTTGTACTTGTCAAAAAACAAGCCTCGAACCAACTGACGCCTGTCAGTGACATCACTAATTTTGATCGTATCGTCAATATCAGAAATAATGGATAGCCCCTCCTCTGGCACCAACTGTACTTTCCCGTGCACCGGTGGTTTTCCCTCTGGGAGGTCTGCCAGGTGACATTTGATAATACTCCCGGGTGGAGCATCGCCACTATAGGTAATATCAAACCTGACATGCCCATTCAAACCGGTACGCGGAGAAACAAATGTTTCATCACCTGCCGTTACCCGGACTTTCTTATTCATCTCACGATCAGCCATAAACCAGCTGAGGCGATTTTCAAAAACCGGCGTGGAAGTTCGACGATTAACTACTCCGATTAAATCCAAAAACGAAAGCAGACTAACCCGGCCAAAAAATCGGCTAAATGTACCGCTTTCTTTTTCAACAACCCATGCGTGAACTGGTACTACCCAATGTGTTTTAGCGGCAGTATTTTCCTGTATACTGACTTCTGCCTTAATGTGGGCAGACTGGGGGAAAAGAACTACTGTTTCGTCAGCTTTTACAGGAGACCCATAACGCAGCCATAAATACGGAAACTTGATCCACTTTACGATAGAAAACCACATACCCTATACTTTAATTTCTCACGTATTCTTAGAAATAGCTTCAGAGATAAAGCTTCAGAGGTAAAGCTACAGAGACACAGCTACAGGCAACATGATTCAGCCATTTTTAACAACCGGCAGATCCTCCCTGCCACCCCACTCTGTCCATGATCCATCATACAAAGCCGTATTACTTGTACCGATGCAATGCAAGCCAAGTGTCAGCACGGCCGCTGTAACGCCGGATCCGCAGCTTGTATAGACAGGCTTATCTGTTGCAAGGTTGAGTGCTGTAAATATTGCTTTTAATTCATCATTCGACTTCAGCTTGCCATCGTTCAACAAGGTAGTAAATGGAAGACACTTACTACCTGGAATATGCCCACCACGCAGCCCTTTCCTTGGCTCTGGATCAACTCCATCAAACCTACCCTGCGAACGCGCATCCAGTATCTCTGCCGCACCACTACCTGATGCATTTAGTACGTCCGCAGCACTCACCACAGCAGTCTCATCCAGCGATGCCTCAACCACTATCGGCTCTCGATTCACCTCACCACTCTCCAGCTCAAACCCTGCCTTCTCCCAGGCAGGCAATCCACCATCCAGAATTTTGACATTCCCAAATCCAAATACAGACAAGGTCCACCACACGCGAGCAGCAGAAAACAATCCCTTCGTATCATAAACTATCACTGTATTGTTTTTCTGTAAGCCGAGCTTGCCAACAGCGGCAGTAAAGACCTCTGCAGTTGGTACCATATGGGGTAGATCACTCGGATTGCTGATCGCGTCGATATCAAAAAACACTGCACCAGGTATATGGCTTTGCAGATATTCAGCTTGCGGGTCGCGCTTCTCTGTTGGTAAGTGCCATGACGCATCTACAATACAAACCGCGCTATCATTTAAATGCGACTGTAGCCAATCAACAGACACAATTGGACGCGTACTCATGATTCACCCTTCTGATTAACCAGCGTTATTTTTTCCTTACTCAATGATACAAGTCGATTCTTGTACAATCCACCAATCGCATTCTTAAAAGCTTTTTTACTAATACCGAAGGTTTTATATATCTCCTCAGGCGGGCTTTTATCTGTGAGTCGTGATTCACCACTGTGCTTCTTCAGGTAATCAAGAATTTTTATCTCTGCATCTGTTCTGGCGCTGGCACCAGGCTGCTGTAGAATCAAATCAATTTTTTTATCTTCGCGAGGCTCTTTGATATAACCCTTAACTTCATCCCCAATCTGAATATCAGTGAAGATTTCACTGCTGTATAGAACCCCCAGATGGGTACCATTGACTACCGCCTTGTATCCAAGATCTGTTTTCTGACAAACAAGCAGATCTACCCGCTGATTCTTTTTAAATGAGTTGTTATTTTCATCTTGCAGATACTTATACAATCGTGTGCTGGCAATCATTCGATCGTTGGTTTTATCAAGCATGGCGTAGGCCACGCATTGCGTACCCACTGACATCTCTCCAAGTTGCTCTGAGCGCGGTACGAATAAGTCTGATTTAAGGCCCCAGTTCAGGAACGCACCGTTATTCGTTAGTGCGACAACACTTAATGCAGCACAACCACCCGCTACTACTCGCGGGATCGTTGTGGTACCGATTAAAGTGTCATCAGCATCTATATAGATAAAGACTTCAAGTTCATCGCCAACAACTGGCGTATCTATATCACTATCTGTCAGCAATATCTCGCCACTCTCGCCACCATCCAGGTAGATATCGTAAGCACCGA
The DNA here is from genome assembly GCA_938020525.1 of uncultured Granulosicoccaceae bacterium. Classification (GTDB taxonomy): domain Bacteria; phylum Pseudomonadota; class Gammaproteobacteria; order Granulosicoccales; family Granulosicoccaceae. The sequence goes on from CALIHW010000158.1 coordinate 34,416, forward strand.
TCCTGCTAATTGACAGTCGGTTAGTATGGCCAAGTTTAATCATTTTCCAGTGTTCGTCACTAATATTGCCTGGTTGTTTGCCACCGGACAATCGATTGCAATGGGCGCTATCACGTAGCAGGTCAAGCTCACAGTTTAACAATATGGCATTCGGGTTGTCAGATTTCCCCGATCAATTAAGCGTGCAAGCCCTAAACAAAAAAACGGCCGCCCCTAACTAAAGTGGCGACCGTCTTCGGGGTATGAAATTAAGTATTTTACTGGATTCTGGTAAAGACCAGGCTTCCGACTGAGGGCCGCCCATCCACAAAGTCTGAATCGTTCGGGAAAGAATTCACCAGCATAATTGGTGATCGCGGAATATCCTCATCAGCGGAAGTAAACCGCAGACCGCCATCGGTTCCCGAATCATAAAGATTCAGTTCAACCGTAAGAGAGTCCACAAAGTTTCCATTTGCATCAAACAAAGACAAACTGTTAATGCCGATAAACCAATCCGGACTTGGTGCAAGCATTGAAACCAAAGTTACTAACGAGTAGTCACGGTTAACCAAAAAATCGACTGATGTGGCGCCAGGTGACAGCGGTATACCGCCGCCCTCAATGCTGGAAAGCGCATAGCCCTGGTCAATTGCAAATTGTATTTCTGGCAGCAATTGCCCGGTACCACCAGTCTCTGCCATGTCTTCTATCCCGTCGGTGGCATTCTGACCGCGCTGCCAAATAACTACCTGCTCGTTGTGAACAGCACCGGTTAGCGGAGAAAAGTGCGGATCGGAGGGGAAGTTAGTCGGGTGAGTAGCTGCACTCCATGACGCTTCAAAGCGAGCTGAGTACATGGCCTCAAATTCACGATTATCGTCCGTTACCACCGGCAAGCCAGTATCCGGATTAGAGCCATCGACCGGACCAGTATCGCTATTTGTGTCGTTACCGGTACCATTGTTATCAGTACTGTCCGAGGTATCAACCGTATCCTCACCACTGTTTTCATCTGTGGTTCCGGTAGCCTCACCCTCCCCACCTGCAGAGCCATCAGCATTTGTGTCCGCTGTGCTATCTGTCGGGGTTTCACTAACAACAGCTGCACCATTGCTGTCGGAGTCACATCCGCTGGTTATCAACGCAGCTACCAGAATAGCTGCAGCTATTGAAATTCTTTTATATTTAAACATTTTCTCGTACGCTCCTAAGACATTACCGACGATCTGGTTCATGAATAACATGATCAGCTCTACTATACGACCAGTCTCTCCCATCACGCTGCACAGAACAGTTAACTCTTTAACACGCTCGCCCAGGTAATGTTGCCAGTCACTCTTCGTACACGGAATCTTGCTTAAGATACACCCTGAGTTAATTCCGATCATCACATTTTGATCACAGAAACATTACCGGGCCACATATATGAGATCTGCTCAGAGATTGGCACGCGCACGCGCTGCACTGGAATCATTTTTTGTCGGCGATGCGTTGTCCATGCCAGTTCATTGGTACTACAACCCGTTAGACATTCAACGCCAGTTTCCGGGTGGGGTACGCAAAATGGAAGCAGCACCAGCGGTTCACCCATCCTCTATTATGTCTCTGCACTCTACAAATGCTGGCGGCAGAGGCAAACAAGGCAAAAACGCGCAAGGAGAAATAGTCGGCGACGTCATTTTAAAAGACAAACGCAAATTCTGGGGTGTAGGCAATCAACACTATCATCAAGGCATGCCAGCTGGCGAGAACACACTCAACGCCTGGTGCGCCAGACTATTGATGCGCAGCATAAGCACACACGGCGGGTACGATCAAAGCTGTTTTTTGCAAGACTATATCAGTTTCATGACATCTGAAAAGCCACAACATCCGGATACCTACGCAGAGTCCTATCACCGAGGCTTTTTCGCCAACCTGCAAGCAGGTAAACCGCAGGATCAGTGCGGCGCTGTCACTCATGACACTCCTTCTATTGGTGGCTTGGTAACAATCATACCCCTTGCTATATATCTACTCCTCAAACACACAACCATCGACAACGTACAGCTGGTTTGCAGACAACACTTGTACCTGACCCATCCGGATGAAACGCTTGGCAGAGTTTGTGATTCGCTTGTTATGCTAATTTACGAGCTACTAGAAAGACCAGACGGTCAGGACCCGATGCCGTTGCTTTCTACAGCTGGTAAAGCAATCCCTAAAACGGATATCGCAACACTGGTTAAAAAAGCCCCAAGTGATCTTCATGTCATTGGCCGGCTCTATTCTAGCGCCTGCTACATAACCGATTCTTATCCTTGCATGTTATTTCTTGCAGGCAAGTACCAGCCAGATATAAAAGCCGCATTAATTGCGAATACTAACGCCGGCGGTGAAAATGCACACCGCGGTGCAGTGCTTGGCAGTATTGTCGGGTTAATCAGTGGGAATGGTTGCGGCGAATTGTACGATCAGTTGCAGCACAAAGAATCTATTACCTCAGAAATTGACAGATTAATTTTGATTTAGTACCTGATCCCCTAATATCCAACTTTACAGTGCAGCTGTGATCTGTGATCAAAATATCAACGCGAACTTGCGTATAACACACACCAAACTCACGGCATAAATAAAATGAAAAACGCACTCCTCAGTAGCGGCGTATGCGATGACCGTTTGCATAAGTATGCTGGGGTACGACCATTCATACAAACGGCCAACACAACGCCGATAATCTATAAGAGAATAGTTTGGTTCAAGCATCCCCATAGGCACACGTAGGGAGGATAAGCTTGCGCATCCACCAATGTACAGCACGGAAGATATGTAACCCCACGATCAATCTGGAAATTTAATTCGCTGGAAGTCTTCAGCGCTTGTTGTGGCAGTTACATGCACTCCAACAAATAAGAACTCACAGTCATCACAGCTACCATCATAACGCGGCCAGTCATCAGCTATGTTAAGCCAACGAACCATCGGGTAAAGCGCATGTTCGCCTCCACCGAGAATCTCATCTGGTCCGCCAAACTTGACGTAATAAGTAATGCTGGTTTATTGAGCTATAGAACTGCGTTAGCTTTGTCCAGCCAGCGTTTTCGAAAAAGCAGTCATGGCATTCTGCATGTCGAGACGTCGGTTTGAGTGATTGTTCATTCCGCAGAGTTATGCACACAAGAATTTCCGTATTTCGCCGGTAGCTATGACAAGTCTTTGTTAAAACTTAGAACACACTTGGGCTTTAGCCCCGGTCAACAGTTTAGATACCCCTAGCGAGCATTTTCCTCGCTAAGAAGTCATTGAAACAGGGTCTTTTCTGGCAGCTTGCGCGAGCGATCGTGTTCTTGCGGCTGCCGGGTAGGAAAATTGCGCAGGTGATATCTACGCTGATCAGCAGACAGCCGCGAGGTTTGCAACTTCCGACTGTTTCTCTTGCTCTTGCTCTTGCTGCGATGCTATACGCTGATAGATTTCTTCGCGATGCACTGAAACTTCTTTCGGAGCATTGATCCCGATGCGTACCTGGTTACCTTTTACGCCAAGCACTGTGACGGTGACTTCGTCACCAATCATTAGTGTTTCGCCGGATTTTCTAGACAAAATAAGCATGTATAAGTCCCTATACTGTAGTGTGAGGCCGGAGGATATCTTTATTATCGGCCAAAATGTTGATAGTTTGGGCTTTCTTTACAAAGTCTGACATTCCTGTTTTCTGGCATTAGAGTACAGGCTGTCCTGCTGGTAGGACAGTAGTACTGTGCTTACCGTTGCTATACGGGACTAAACTTCTGCCCCCGGAGTTAATGTCCGGGTGAGAGTACACGGGGAATACCATTAGAGATTGTCTCCCGTGATGTTGATGCTGTGTGCAAGGCATACGAGGTGACTCATTACGCGATCCGCACTACGTAGCAACCGACCCTCTAACTCAGGGTACTTATCCATAAATCGCAAAATCTCTGTTGCGTAAGCGTCCTTAACATTCGATTTACAAACACCCTCCGCATGATTTTGCCTAACGCATAGTGCGGCGGTAGTAGAAGTTGTGCGAGGTTGTGGCTCAATCAGATTCTTGCATACGTCAATCGCCCGTCGCAATGTGATGTTAAGTGACATCGTATGCGATAACTATTGTTTTTTGGCCGCATGTTGCAAGAACTCCAAATGGGTTTCTATCCAGCTACGATCCGAGTGACTTTGTATTCGTTTTGTGACCACGGAGTTGCGCAGCAACTCAAGACAAACCGATTGATACCTGGACCAGAACTCTATTGCTCCACTATTCCCGGTAAGGCCGTGCTCACGGCCAAAGGGCGTGGCCGACACATATGATGAAATTTTTCGACACCAATCCTCGCCACGCAACGGAAACACAAAATCGCGAAAATGGCTTTCAGTGTCTTCAACTTTTAGAAATACGATTGAAGAATTAGATTTACCGATTTCCTGCCACGTCTGGAAGTACCGATGGAGCGTATGCTCCGGCGCATTCATCGCGAAGAGAAAGCGTACCGTACTTTGTAGCGCATAGGCGTCCAGAATGGCGATCTGAGAATTTTCCTTAACAAAGGCTCTCCACGCATCCAGATAAGAAGCAGCGAGATTCTCTATTCCAACTGTGCGAGGCAGCCTGGAAGTTCCAATCGGATGATCTCGCGCCTCCTCTCGAACCCAATAGGAGCTAAGTCCGGCAGAACGAAACAAACCGTCCAGCTGAGTCGCAGCTGTAGACTTTCCAGAGCCTGGTATACCCTCAACATTCAGGATATGGTTCTTCACAAATACCTGATCCCATTAGCAGTCTGCATTAGCTTGCTATGAACCATATACCAACTAAAGATACATACAAGGAGAATCAATAACCAACGGAATTTAGTTATGACTTGGTTGTTTGATTAAATCTCCCCCAAAACTCTACACTAACTCAGCAGAAGGTAATATTTGCCGAAAGTAATCAGCGAGATTTTCTGTTGGTGTTCCCACCCCGCTGAGCATAGTCTCCTTCCATGCTTGCGTCTCAAAACAAAGTATCTGCATTTCCCATATGCAACCTACAACTTCTTTGAACCCGGTTTCAAATCTATTCGGGGATTCCCATTGCGCTCTCATCTGGTGTGTATTTGCCAGAACACTGCCCCAGACCCAATAGAAGACCGGTGATACCACTGCAACTTCAGCAAAATGAATCAACTGGACACCCACACCATGATTCCCGTCAGGATCATTAATATTTCCGGCTATCGGTAAACGCTCAATTGCAGCTGATAATGCCGATGACGCTACTCGAGGATCGAAGAATTTTTGATCCGCTAAAATTCCATAGCGCTTTAATTGCCACCCATCTGATTCAACAGTGGGCAAAGCCAATATTTTTCTGGCAATAAATGGTTTTAGGTGACTCAAGGTAGTCCCGACTATTTACGACCTATACCGCTAAGGTATCCAGACATTGTGATCCCTGCTGGTGTTGACCCATCCTTAATAAACACCAGTCTTAGCGTCAGAATTAATCGATTGCCCAAGCAGCTCACGGGTTTTCTTAACACTGGCACTCGCGGCAGTCGCAAGAAACCGTGCATCACTGTTCAGCGTACAAAGATTAAACCCCCAGCCAAAAGCTTTGGCAGCATACTCCGGACTGCCACAATGCAAGCACGCAGCAATACCTGCATCCTTACATGCCGCGAGTATCTTTTTAATCGCTTCAACAATTTCAGATTCTTCGTAGTCAGCCCCCGGTGCTAACCTGCCGTTGGTCAACCCCAGTGTCAGATCAGCCGGCCCAATATAAATACCGTCGAGACCGGGAGTGCTGACAATCTCATCCAGATTCTTCATGCCTTCTGCGGTTTCAATCATTGCGATGCACAGAATTTCTTCATTCGCTTTAGATGCATAGTCACTACCTGCCGAGATACCGATACGAGTCGGGCCAAAGCTGCGGGTGCCAAGTGGTGGATAACGCATATAAGAAACAAGCTCTGCGGCTTGCTCTCTGTTATTAACCATCGGGCATATAACACCATAAGCACCGGCATCCATTGCCTTCATAATTGCCCCCGGCTCAAGCCATGGCACCCGAACCAAAGGAGTCACATCATAGGCGTGTGTCGACTGCAGGATAGACAACATCTCGCTGTATCCCATAACGCCGTGCTGACCATCAAGCACGATACTGTCAAAGCCCTGTGCTGCGACCACCTCTGCCGCAAAGCCATTGCCTATTGTCAGCCACGCATTAAGCGCAGGCTCCCCAGACGCCCATTTTTGTTTGAGTTTATTTGGCTTCATGCTCTGCTATCGATTGGATTAAAAAAGTATTGTCTCGCACAATAGGCGGAAAAGCCAAAGGATTCAAGCTGCCTATGCCATTAACTTATTCAGAATACCACTGGTCATTATTTCACTGAATTGACACATTGCGCCCCGCCAGAATGGTTTACAGCGCAAGCAAATAGAAACCAATCCAAACCAGCGGAATGCAAACCAGCAACAGCTCGATCTTACTGCGCAATGTAAACAGCACCAAAGCTACAGTTCCAAGAGCTGTTTGCTCTGCCCCGTAACCAAAAAGCAAGATTGATTCTTTTGTATTCAGCAGCACATAGCTCAAAGGGATAAATGCACTGATCCCATAAACACACAGTGCTGTCCGCCGTAACCATCGATAACTCTCTGGAGATTCCGGCTGCTGATCTTTTAGCTGTTGATATTCCTGCTGTTGAAGTTCCGGTTGCTGAAGTTCCGGTCGCGGTCGAAGCGACTTGATATACAACACCGCAAGTCCCTGAAAGACAAAAGCACCACCCATTAAAAATGCAATCGTATGCACTTGATCGATAAAGTGCATAAAATAGTAGACACCCAGAAACACCCAGCAGCAAGCAACATAGATAAAAAACAGCGGCCGTTGGCTTTTCAATAAGACAAGTAAATTAAGCAGCAAAAAAACCAGCCACCATGGCCAAAGTGATTCTACATAGCGCAGATGTAAATCCTGCCACACCTCTGGTGAGACCATTACGAACTGTTGCAGCTCATAGCCAGACATTATGTTTCCCGAGTTGGGGTGCTCAGAGGGTGTTGATATAGTCCGACATCAATTTTCGTCCGGCTGCATCTGGCAAATTTCCATAACAGGCCCCCATATTCTCTTCCATGTGTTCCACTTGTGAAGTTGCCGGTATCGCGCAGGTCACGGATGGGTGTGACACAATAAACTTCAGAAACACTTGTGCCCAGTTTTGACAATCATAATCTGCAGCCCACGCAGGTAATGGTTTGCCTTGAACTGCATTAAACAGATTACCACCATCTACCGGACGGTTAGCAATAACTGCAACACCCTTTTCAGCTGCAAGCGGCAACAGGCGTTGTTCTGCTTCTCTGTGGGTTATGTTGTATGTCAGCTGGATAAAATCGAGTGATTGGGTTTGAAGAATTTGCTCACACTCCTGATGACGCAGTCCGTGTGAGGTGGTGATGCCGATATACCTGACCTTACCCTGCTGTTTAAATTCTCTGAGTGTCTCAAGATGAGACTGCCAGTTAACAAGATTATGTACCTGCACAAGATCGAGTTGGTTTAATCCCCAGAGCTCCTGCATCTCGTTGTATTGTGCTATCCCCTCGGCTGTTGAGTTTGTCCAGACTTTGTCAGCGCTGAATAAGCCTTCAGGATATTCAAGCTTGCGTAAGCCCTCCCCAACAACGGAACGCGCTGATCCATACATGGGTGAGGAATCCACCATGCCACCACCTAATTCGAAAAAGCGTTTTAACACCTCAGACCGTTTGTCACGCAACCGTTGGCTGTCGCCGACATTAAATGTAATCCAGGTGCCCATTCCTATCACCGGCACCAACTCGCCACTGGAGGGGATGGGCTTGCTGATTTTTGTTGTGCTGGACTCAGCACGGCCTGCTGACAATGATGACAGAGACACGACTGACATCATTGCAAGAAAAGTTCTTCGATCCATTGGAAGTTTTCGCACTGTGTGTTGAAAGTTAAGGATATCAACTAAGCATTGCCACAACGAGTTGCCAGGATACTCTTAAATGTCCTCGCAATCAGTCGATATTACCGCATTTACCTAACGAGGCAGTATAGCCAGTCTAAATAGACCTTCATCGGGGGCGCTACTCACCGTTATCCTGTTACTGAGCGGCAATTCGGGGATCGATTGATCAATCCAGGTCCAAGTTAGGGAGCGGGATGTTGAATCGCCACGAAAAATCCGGCCTCTAAGGCCTGCCCTACCACGGACTAATGTAATACTTTCATTCCGTGGGGCGAAACCCATTCATCACAGTTAGGGGGATAAGCGTAAAGCGCATCCACCAATGTGCAGCACGTCAGATGCATAATTACCCGGTCAACTCGGCGATTATGTTAGTTGTAAATTATGTAGCTTTGTTCCGACTACTTGGTTGGATGCGCTTACGCTTATCCCCCTACGACGAGAATATGACATCATCACTGTACGCATTTCATAAAAACGTTTCGCGTATCTTCTATTGCTCATACTAATGATCATAGAACTCGTAACAGTAGATAGACGTATAGCAGCTATGTGCCCTTTGCTGTCGTTCGCTCATTTTTTACGAACCACAGCTTTATGGGTTGAAAAACTACTACTTCACTGGCGGGTTAACCTCAGTATTGGGTTTTCAGCATTAACGGAAGAGTAGTACTCGACTGTATCGCCACCGAATTCGATGAAAAATGTGAACATTCTGCCGACAGAGCTCTCAGTTTCCCCGTCGCATCCTGGTTCTTGATTATCAGAAAGAACTTCAATATTCAGGATGTTTCTATTATTTCCAACAGCGGCAGTACTGAGCGAATACGTGGCACTTTGAATTTCACCTAAATCGACTATATCGAGAGTATTGTCGGAATTGAACGTCAGAGTTTCGAAGCACCCACCTTCAAACGTTAGCCTCCAAGCTCCAACTAGTCTATTACCTGGTATTCCTAAAGTATCAGCTAAATGGCTGACAGCAACATCAGAGTTTAAAAGCTCGGTACGAGCGCTTCCTGAATTCGCTACAAGGTTTTTTACATCGGCATTTTGAGTAAATTCTTCCTGCGATACGGAAAAATCTAACGGAGCGGAAACAGCGCCTGCACTATCTGAAATACTTATACCGTTGCTTGTGTTATCGTCGCTGTCCAATGATTGTAACAAACGCGCTATGTTGATAGCCGTATCATCATCAATGGACTTTGTGGGAGATAGCGATACCGGAGTTATTGTTTCTTCTGCTGGAACCGTCGGGAGAATCAGACTACCGATAGCAAACGTTATGTTTTCACCATTCAAATATTCAAACTCTCCAAGAGAGTTTGTAGTACCCGAAAAGGTCTCAGTTTGATACGAAAGTCCAGATACTGCGCTATCGATAAATACTCCAGTAAGAACTGTATCCGCAGAGCCCTCCCCGTTGTCACTAGATGAACCACCACAAGCCGATAGTGCAAGGCAGCATATTGCAGCTGTTAACTTAGTTCTCAATTCATTCCCTCGTTTATTTTCTGTAAATATATGTCTGCTAAAATTCCTATAACATATTGCTGCATAAATTGACTACAGTCCGTTAGTGAATTGGCAAATGGAGTGGCAGCGGGAAGATAATAACCATAACTGTGACACTTATTTCGGTAATGCTTTCAAATAGTGTTAACTGTTTCGATTAAACATGTAAGTCGTCGTTCATAAAATCTACCTGTCCGGCAGCAATTGGCCGGTCAGGGACGGTAGTCTCATGTTGCCTGATTTTCTAGCCTTAACCCCTCGTATGGATTGAGTACACAATAGAAATTAGCGCACTTCAACAAT
>CALIHW010000159.1 GCA_938020525.1 uncultured Granulosicoccaceae bacterium
GTGTGCAGGTTGATTAAGTTCAAGGTGGCCGCGCAGTGTCAGTCTTGCGATAGTCGGCCCCAACAGACCAGACAGGTTTCTCTCCAGCCGTTCGTGTAGCAATCGTAAATCAACAGCTCTCAGCCGGTTTTCATCAAGCCCCAGCTCACCAACAGCTGATCTAACCTCCTGTTCCGCTGCCTCCCTGCCGAGCAACTGTTCAAGTTGGCTGATGTAGTCGGATGTTGAACGCGCGATCACCAGACCGGACAAGGGTCGTACGGTATCGGATATGCAGGCTTGAGCGGCTTCTCTTTCTTCAGCGCTGACGCGCGTGAGCAATGACCCAACAACATACAACAGACAGTTCACTGTTAAAGAACAGAATGTCGATAAACTCCAGACATCAACACCGTCAAACCCCAGATTGCTTATCAAGCGCTCCATACTGGCAATAGTTGCGGAGTCAGTCAGCAACGGCAGTATGAGAATGGCAAACCAGACCAGCGCACCACCACACAGGCCTGCAAGAAAGCCTGCTTGTGTTGCACGAGTCCAGAATAGTAATCCAATTACACCCGGCAATAACTGGATTGCGGCAACAAATGAAATCAGACCGAGACTTGCCAACCCTTCGTGCAATTCAATGACCAGATAAAACCCGTAACCTGCCGCAATGATGGCAGTAATGATGATTCTTTTACTCCACACCAGACGTCGATACAGATTGGTATCGGGGTTGTTAGCAGAAATGCTCATCGGTAACAGCAGATGGTTAAGACACATGTATGACAACGATAATGTGGTGACAATCATCATTGCACTGGCTGCAGACAAACCACCAAGGTACACCAGCAGTGCCAGCCACTCGTTATTCAATGACATTGCCATACCAAGGACATAAAAGTCTGGTGGATTGGTTAGTGCCAGTTGCTTGCCTGCCCACAATATTGGAAAAATTGGCAGGTTCAAAAGCAGTAGATAAAGAGGAAACATCCAATAGGCTGTCTTTAATGATTTGGGCTTCAGATTCTCAACGAATGTCATGTGATACTGGCGCGGCAACAAAAAAGCCGCACCAAAAGCCAACAGCAACAACGTGCTCCACAATGATGAATTTACCGGCTCATACAGCGCCTGCAGCTCCTGCGGATTATCCACCAGCCACTGATTCATTGAATCCATGCTGCCAAAGACGCCATACACTGCAAACAGTCCGGCCACCAGCAAAGCAACAAGCTTGACTGCAGATTCAAATGCAATAGCCACTACAAGACCAGAGTGTTTTTCTCTTGAAGTTAAATGCTTTGCGCCAAATGCCACACTAAAAACCACAATCACGATGCAGAATATCAATGCCAGCAAATTAGGTGCAGCCTCTCTTGCCAGTACCTGAATTGAACGGGTTACCGCGGTAATCTGTAGTGAGATATATGGCAGGATACCCATCAACATAAAGATGGTAACGGTCAGGCCGGTGGCTCGACCGCCATACCGAAAAGCCAGAAGATCAGCAATTGATGAGAGCTGATAGTCACGACACAGGCGCAGGATAGGCGCGAGCAAATAGGGCCCGAGCATAAACGCTGCAGTCACACCAAGATAGATCGTCAGAAAGGCAAGGCCGCTGTTATCCGCCAACCCCACACTGCCATAGAAAGTCCAGGAGGTGGCGTACACCCCCAGTGAGAGCGCGTAGACTGCAGGATGCTGTATCAGCTTTTTTGGCAGGTAACCGTTCTCACCGGCATAGGCAATAAGAAACAATACCCCAAGGTAGGCAAGAGCCACCAGAAAGAGCACCCAAAGCTCAATCCCCACGCTTGTCTTCCTCTTCGGTTTTGTCAGCTGTACTGCTTAAGTTGTCTAAAGCGACCAGTACAATCAGAAACACCCAGAAAATAAAAACCGAATACCAGGGCAAGCCAAGACCCGCCCACCACTGCGTGAAAGGCGAATGAAAAAGAAAGATAGCACCCAACATCAACAATAAGGCATGACCTGAGTAGCGCAACATCAGCGGGGCCGTGGGGTGATAAGCGTAAGTAAAATTCCGGTCATTGCATTAGCTTGTAAATACAAAATTTGCGCGCGACGGTCCGGTGGGTGAAATTTCCGCAGCGGAGTGCGAGAATAGCTTCTCACCACAGTCTATCAATACACCAAACTCAATGAAACCACAGCCTTATCATATTCACACATTCGGCAACGGCTCATTGAGCGCAATGGCGATGCCAGATGCAGCATCATTGCAGCAAAACCTGCAAACACTGCGTGATGGTGGTACCGATAAGATCCTTTGCCTGCTTGAGGAATCTGAATCTGAAAAGCTTGGGCTTAAATCGCAGGAATCCCTGACTATTGATGCCGGCATGGAATTTCAGCGTTTTCCAATTGCAGATTTCAGTGTGCCGGATTTTCTCGATCTTCAAGTCCAGATTTCCCGCGCCCACAATGAATTGAATGAGGGCAAGAACCTGCTCGTGCACTGTAAAGGCGGCATTGGTCGCACTGGACTAATCTGCTGTTGCCTGATGCTATCTACCGGCGTTAGTGTACCGGATGCAATATCAGTAGTTACAAAGCAACGCGGTGAACAGGTACCGGAAACTCCGGAGCAAATCGATATGCTTATACGTTATGCAGCGCGTAACAGAACACCCTAGCCTGGATTATTCATCAGGCGACAAGTAAATATTGGCAAAATGCTATGTATACAGTTACAAACTACTTTTTTAGCACCTGTTTCAAAATAGCAGCATGTCTATTCGACGCCAGAAGAAAATCTGGCGTCACATCTCGGCCCATCCTCTTCGGCACGTGGCGGGCCACGTTTCTCAGACCCCGTTTCCTCAGGCGATTGGCCGACCTGTTTAGCCAGATTTCCTCTGGACGCCACATGTCGTTAGCAATTAGGCTCATGAATTATCCAGGCTAGTGCGGCGTTCCACATTGACCACAAAGCTCCGTACAGACATTCTCCCTTGGGAAAATACAAAGCGTTTTTTGCTTTGCAAGAGGGGCCAATGCAGACTTTTAAGACAATGCCGACGCCAAACATAAGTTACTACACCCTTAGCGGTGCTTAGACGCAACCTCTCCCGGAATAGGAGACTGTCAACTCAGAGTTAAAACCAATGCAATGCACTGTAATTCTTGTTAGACCAAAGTATCCGCGAAACATTGGTATGGTCTCGCGAGCAATGAGCAACTTTGGCCATGAAAAGCTGATACTGATCGATCCTCTGTGCGAGATGGATAGAACCGCCAACAAGGGAGCAGCACAAGGGCAGCAACCGCTACGCGACTGCATCACTTATAGCTCATGGGAAGAGTACGCAGAACACGAACCGGACGGACCACGTATTGCCTATAGCCGCAGAGAAGGCAGACGCCGTCCGGTATATGACATCAATGAATTGATCGAATGGCCCCCGTTAACCGATGGAAGGCCAGTATCCCTTGTTTTTGGTACTGAAGACCATGGTTTATCAGGAGAAGATCTACGCTGGGCACACAGAACCTGCACACTTGAAATTCCTGGACCATTAAAAAGCCTGAATCTTTCCCACGCAGTGATACTGGCTTTGTCACAGCTGCCAAAGCTCGAGCCAAAAGAAACACCGGAGCCAGAGCCGATTCAAAAACCAGATGATCATTTAAAGCGCTGGCTGACAGCGCTTAACTTTGATCTTTCCAGTAAAAACTGGAATGCCTATTACTCATTGCACCAGATGATTATGAAATCTAATCCCACACAAAGAGAGATGGATCTGTTTCAGTCTGTAATTGAACAGACGCTTAGGCGGCTTGATGAATCTTCATCTGAAAAATAACTATCTTTACAATTTTTTAATTGATGAAACAGTACGAGTGATTGTTCATACACTTGGTGAAACTTACACTTACTCTACATCACCCCATCGAAATCACTCGCAGCGGAGTTCAACGGCTTCCGATTGATCGTGTGCACTACTTTGAGAAGGTGTGAGATAGCGTTCCTATAATCTCGGTTGTCGTTCTCAGTGTAGTGATGAGAAACCTGCGCCATTCGATGATCCGACTCAACATCAGTGACTTGCGGAAATTTATGTGGCGACTTTTCAAGTTGTCGCGCCAAAATAGTTCCGCTCATGATCTGAAAACGATTCATTTTGACTCGCTCAATCTCTGTTTGATGATCTTGTAGAAACTTTGTTGTTAAGTTCACATCGTCAGCCGTTTCCCCTGGATAGCCTGTCATCATCGTTGTCTGCACACTGAGATCAGCTTCTTTTGCATCACGAAGAAACTGACTCGTGATTTCAAGGTCGGTGCCTTTTGCCATCTTATCCAGAACAGCCTGGCTTCCTGCCTCAAGTCCTGTTGTGACACGCACCATCCCAGATGCACGCGCGCGTTTAAGGTCTTCAAGTGATAGTCCATCATCCCCCCTCGCACCAACGTGAACTGCACCAATCCATTTCGATCCGGGTGCCACCTTTTGAATCCCGCCGATCAGCTCTCGCCAGAGTGGCACATTCGAATTGATTTTCAGGTCAACAAATACAAACAGCGCAGCACCGTGCTTTTTATGCTGGTGCGCAAGCTCAGACAGAACGTTTTCCGGCGACCGTGACCGATAGGTTCGACCCACCGTACTCGTGATGTCGGAACAAAACGAACACACACCCCATCCACACCCTCTGCCGGTGATGATCGGCACGATGACATTTGGATAAAGTGACCAGGGGAATTCGCTGTAGTCGGCAAAGGGAATTGAATCCAAATCCTTTAGCGGTTCAGATTGAAGATGCGGTTCAGCGGACTGAACGTACACCCCCGGAATAGAACCAGGAGCAGCTTGAGGCAGCGGTTCATCGGACCACACCCCCGGGAGAGAACCTGCTGACTCACCGGCCAGCACCCGGCGCACGATCTCGCAAAGATGCGGCTCAACCTCAGCCCCGATCAAGGCCGACAAGCCCGGCAACGTTAGCCATTCGGTCGCTACTTCTGGCGCATGAAAATAAGGGCCGCCAACCACCAGTGGAATGCCTCGCTCTTCACAGAGCTTGCCTATCTCTACGCAATGTGGGTGATACATTAAATAGGTAGACACCAAAACGGTATCGATACCGGAGTCGAGCCGCCGAGCTACCTCTGCGACAACTTCATTTTTCGACCGAGCCAGCTTAGAGGAAGCCCTAGTGGCGTACGCCTTTCTTACTCGACGGAGAATGGGATTCCGCGAGACGCCAGTGCGGTAACGAAATTGAAGATCCGCATGCCCCCACCAGGGTGGGCTCGGCTCACGAGCAACACCAGTCAGACCCGTTGACAGCGGTGCAAAAACCTCTACTCCATACCCCCCTTCTTTTAAAATTGCAGATAAGTAGCCAATCGCAACAGACGGGTATCTTGCAAAATTATTGAGGTCGACCAGCAATACTCTCGGCGTGGACAAAACTCTTACTCCATTGGACAATATTCGACCGGGGCCTTGACGAGAAATGTCTAGTTGATGACCCCATTTGTGAACCTGCCTACCGTATCACGCCATCAAGTTTCCAATATTTTTTGTCCCATTGTTTTTCATTTGGATACAACATTTTTTCTGCTGATAATGAATTAAAATCGAAATCAAATCTTCGCGAGTATTTCTGACGGGAGTGACTGCAAGGGATGATTGCGCTGCTGATTGAGTCTGATTGGTATGCATCTGTCAGTGCGTTCTTGTTTGAAAGTTGTGACAGGTTAATCTGAGATCGGCCGACTGACATAACACTGCCTGTTCGGTTTCATTTTAGCGAAAAAGTCTCTTACACAGCTTTTGTAATTCAGATTCTGACATCTCAAATTTCTCGCTATCAGCCATTTCCGACAATAGATAACACAATCCCTCTGAGCTCAGCATCCGTCGATCTGGAAGTGCTTGTTTTGCATTTTACGAAATCCGTAAAAATTCAACCAACTCCGAATCTTCGATGTACTCACTCAGCACTGCCCTGACATAGAATATTGTGTCCGATATCAAGTCGGAAAAAAATGATTAAGATTCATCTATATGGGATCCGTGCCTACCTTTAGCCTAACGCCCAGTTCACTCGGGTTTTATAAGCTATTCGTTTTGCGGTAAAGTTGAGCGACAGCGAAACCGTAAAACGGACAGCTTGTAAAACCTCAGGTGCAACTGCTTGTTGAACGGAGCCGCTACGCGGCAGAGTAGAAATGACAAAATAAAATGATAATTCCTCACGTACTCAATGCCGAGTACGACAACTGAGGAATTACCATGCACCACTCGCAACAAAAGAAATTCAACTCGCTCTAC
>CALIHW010000160.1 GCA_938020525.1 uncultured Granulosicoccaceae bacterium
TGTGTCTGGTTAGATATTCAATAAGACTTCGAGCTTAAATTTTGAATTTATTGTCAAAAGTATCCCTCTCCCAATGCAAACTACGCATTGGGCTCTCCCAAAAGGGAGAGTGACTTGGCTTCGGGGACATGCATTAAAATATTGTCGAACAGGACTTCAAAAAAAGCTTTGACGACACCCTCCCGTAGTCGTTATATTTGATTTCCAGGAGGGGAACCTACCAGCGTATCTTTTGCCACTCGCCGTTAGATCGAGTAGCTTCCACTATGGCGCCATTCCATTTACCAGCGCCGTATACGCTGCCGTCATCGGCCCTGCCGAACATGGCAACATTAAGTCGCCCGCTTATAGTGTCACCACTGGTTGTTACATTATCGATGATTACATCGAGTCGGTAGTGGCGTGCAAAAGTGCTGTTTAGAAAACGTATTCTGCCTTCCGGTAAATCCTGGCTTAGAGCCCGCACAGCCTCGATGTCTTTGGCTTCAAGCGCCAGTCGTAGTTGATCCAGATGATCCGCAGCAGGACCAGTTGCGTCGATATAACTGTTTCGAGGTGGCTCTGAAACTGCAACTGGATCAGGTTGAACAGCGGTTGATTGACCAGATGAAGGTTCGTTTACAGCAGACGCTTCAGTCGATGCATTGTTGGTTGACGCATCGGCTTCCTGAGCATTTGTTTGTGCTTCTGTTTGTGCTTCCGGGGATGCCTGAGCCACGTCGGCGGCAGCCGTTTCGCCGTTTCTAATACGTTTTAGCAACTCGGAAGATATTGAAGCATCCGGAATGAATTTGTCTGTCTCTCCCAGAAGCGTACGCGCTTCATCAAATCGTTGTTGATCTATCAGTGAGTTAATTTCTGCGATCTCTCCTTGGATGAAAGGAGACACGGTGTTGTCTATACCGGAGGGTGCCAGTGTAGATGAAACCGTGGCCAGAACCTCTGCTGGTTCAACGCGGGATTCAGCTGTAGTTGATGTGGGTTGTAGAGGGGCTGTGTTGATCGGAGTGATTGTAGTGCTCTCTAACGGAGTCACCACAGGACTGGTCTCTGCGATAGTAGTCGATGAAGTTTCTACGGCAGGTGTTGTTAGTGTAGTTGATGTAACGTCGGTTGTATTGTTGAGTCCACTAAGTCCCGCATCATCAGCTCTTTCAAGTATCCGATTTGCTTCAGATAAATTGTTTCGCTCCATATTGCTGGCAATCTGTTCTTTGACAGCTGCTTCAATAGACTGTATGCCTGCTTGTGCCTCCGGGTTATTCGGATCGTTTTTAAGCGTGAGCTGGTAGTAGTCCAGTGCTGAGTCGCCTTCCGGAAAAATATAGCTCTCGGTGTTAAATTTTATCTGTGCTATATCCAGTGACTGTTCAGGTGTCAGATCGGGATCGTTGTTGCCAAAGCCTGGAATCAGTTGGGGAAAGTTGACGAGTGTTAGCGAGCCTATCACTACAGCTGCAAGACCGATTACCGGGAAGAGCAGTTTTAAAGCCGAGTTTTTTTTCGGCGGTACATAATCCCAGTCGGAGTCATCGAACTCTATGTCTTCCCTGATCGTACGCCTCTTTGGAGGTGCGTCTGCCAGATGGCTGGGTCGTTCTAGCTTGCTGCGTTTAGGTGATTGCTGTTGCGGCGGCTGTTGTGGGGTTTCTGGTTGCGAGCTTACAGTGTGATCTGTTCGGCGTGTATCGCGTGGTGTGGAATCATTTGCTGAAATTCTTGCTGATGGATGCTCTGTTACATTCCTCTCACTATGGCTGTGGCTGCGGCTTTGTATGTGAGACGGGGTGTTATCACGACCTGATGCACTGTGAGGCACAGGCGGCGGCATTGTAGTCACTACTGCATCCTGCTCAAGCGAGACAACACCTGTGTCGTATGGTGTTTCGGTCGTTTGCAATGGAATACTAACAACATCTTCGTTGCTACGAGAAGATTGTTCCGCTGATCCAGCACTCGATTGCCGTGGTTTGTCGACTCTATGGGGTGAGTAAATCGAAACATCTTTCTGTGCCACATAGGCTGATGCAGGATTAAAAATACCATCAAACGAGTCGCGCCATTGAGCAATCACTTGAGGTCGATCTTCTGCTTCCATCCGTAAACCCCAGTCGATCGCATCGAGGCAATCGTCAGAGTAATCATTTTTTATCTGACTGCGTACCGAGGGCAGAGGGTCGTCACCCTGGGTGACTGAAGCTGAAGCACGGGTCACAGAATCCGCGGGTACGTCACCGGTGACTGCTTCGTAGCAAACAGCCGCCAATGCGTAGATGTCTGACCAGGGTCCTTGCGCATCTTCTGATACGTTGTATTGCTCTATAGGGGTATAGCCGACCGTGACGACGGCAGTCAGTTGCTGAGTTGTCTCACTCATGGTGTAGCGTGCAGCGCCAAAGTCGATCAGTACTGGCGATCCGTTATGTCTTACATAAATGTTTGATGGCTTGATATCGCGGTGGACAAATCCGTGGCGATGAATTTCCTCAACACCGTCAAGAATCGGAAACAGAATCCCACGGAGCTCATCTTCAGACAGTGTTTGTTGCTGCTCCATTATTTCGCCGAGCTCCTGACCATGTTCGAAGTCCATGACCATGTAGGCTGTGTTATTGGCGTGCAGAACCTGATGTACGCGAACAATGTGCGGGTGCTTAAAGCGAGCCAGGGTTTTGGCTTCACGGGCGAAGTTTTCAAGCCCGGTATCGTAATCTTCGGCGAACTCTGGTTTTCGGGCAGAAACGTGGAGATTGTCGTCGCGTTGAGTGATTTCGCGCGGCAGATATTCTTTTATCGCCACCTCGACGTCGAGATTCTCATCGGTTGCCAAATAGGTTACTGCAAAGCCACCGCGCCCGAGAATGTCCTCGATTCGATAGCATCCGATTTTGTCGCCACGCTGGAGTATGTCGGTATTGTTGCTCACACAAGCCTCAACTAATTGAAATCTAGGTTAAATTTTAGGGCAAGGGCGTTTTCGGCGCACTTCTTAGAGCATTTTAATCTATCTTGGGCACAGGGTGTTTAAGAAACGTAACAATCTATGTCAGGTTGCTGGTTTATGGCCTGGTTCCGCATGATGCTGGCTGTCATTTGGGCTGTCCGGCCAGTATCATGCACAAGTGAAAGTCAGTTCTTTAAGTACTCCTGCATAGAGTCATCCATCGCCTCAACCCACGGAGTGTGATGCTCCGGTGACTGAGATTTGGTGATCAAAGATGCATGCGATTTGTTTCTGAAGCCCATGATATCTTCGTGTTTGTTGTGTTCCCAATCCATAAATGCCTTGTTAACGCCCTCTACGTCAAATGTAGGGTAGTCAGTCTGGCTGATCAGTTCCTGAACGTAATCACCCTGAAACCAGATATAGTCTTCATCGGTATCAAGCTTCGCCTCACGTTCAAGCCATTTCTCAGCGTGAGCAGTCATCTCTGCGGCAGATGGTATGGCAATTTTACCCATGATGACATCACGAGCCCACCATGCTTGAGCATCAAACATATTGAACGTATAGAATTGATCCTGCATACCGAGGTACATCAATTTTGGGTTGGGCTCGAATGCAACGCCCTGATATAGGTTTGGTGTCCACATACGGTTGGTGGTTTGCAGTCTGATGTCATCAGACATAAATGGAAAGTGATGCAGATAACCGGTGCAGAGGATTATCACATCAAGTTCTTTGGAAGTACCGTCTTTAAAGTGGCATGTCTTGCCTTCTACTTTTGTAAGAAGCGGTTTTGTTTCCCAATTGTCCGGCCAGTGAAAACCCATAGGAGAGGTTCGATAGCAGGCAGTTATAGACTTGGCGCCATACTTCCAGCATTGCGAACCGATATCCTCTGCAGAATAACTCGCACCGACGATCATCACATCCTTGTCTTTGAATTCCAGTGCGTCGCGGAAATCATGGGCATGTAATACTCGCCCGCCAAACGATTCAATGCCTTCGAAGAGCGGTACGTTTGGTGTAGAGAAGTGGCCGGTTGCCACAATGACATTATCAAAGGTTTCAACAACTGATTTATCATTGATCAGATCGTGTGCTGTGACAGTAAAATTCTCACTGTCTTTGTTGTAGTCGACACGTCGAACCGGGTGACGGAACTTGCACCAGTCGCGAACACCGGCTTTCTCAACCCGGCCTTTTATGTAGTCAGCTAATACTTCGCGTGGTGGAAAGCTTGCTATCGGTTTGCCGAAGTGTTCATCAAAAGAATAGTCTGCAAACTCGAGGCATTCTTTTGGGCCGTTCGACCACAGGTAGCGATACATAGAGCCATGTACCGGTTCACCATATTCGTCCAGGCCAGTGCGCCATGTGTAGTTCCAAAGCCCACCCCAGTCTTCCTGCTTTTCATAGCACACGATTTCAGGGATATCTTCGCCATTCTGTTTGGCTGATTGGAATGCCCGGAGTGCTGCTGTGCCGCAAGGGCCGGCGCCGATGATTGCTACTCTTTTAGCCACTTAATTGTTTCCCCTAGCTTGTTCTTTTAGTTTGGAGTTTCTGCTCCATGGGCAGAGATTATCATAGGTTTGTTTTGGTTTGTCTTTTGTGAGCGGCATTGCTCGCTGACGTGTTCTGTCGTCTTTATCGCTATGAGCGGCATGTGAGCGGCATTGCTGCCGCAGGCCTTCATTTTTGAAAAGACCAAAAACGAAGCAAAAAGTCTTTTCGCGACTTGTCTGCCCTTTGGGTGCCTGCGGCATTTTGAATCACATCGTTCCAACGGGCCGCTCAGAAGGCACATCCATGTGCCCACTTCGCTTACGCGGCGTCCTGCCGCCCATCTTTTAGATAAATAAGGCCCGTCTCCACGATGAGATTCAAAACAGATCAAACGCTGGGTAAAGCAACTGCCTCGTGCCTTTGGCACTTCGTTTTTTGCAAGGTGTTTATTTGTAGAATATGCAAGGTGAGCGTGCAGCGTATTGGTGCTGTGTTAACCAGCTGAAGCTAAAGGCTGCAAGTTGAAGTTCTTGCCATTCATCCAGGTCGGGCTATGTTTTTGTATTATCGATGCACCGAAGGATAGTGTGTGTGCACTATTACAGAAGATACCAAACATCTGCGTCACCAAAAAGCAATGTGCCGCAGGCACGAGCATTTAGGTTTTAACCAGCGTTTGATCTGTTTTTAATCTCATCATGGAGACAGGCATACGCGCCATGGATGGCGCATTAGCGAAGTGGGCACATGGATGTGCCTTCTGAGCGGCCTGTTGGAATGATTAGATTAAAAATGCCGCAGGCACCCGAAGGGCAGAGCTAGTCGCTGTAAAAGACTTTTGCCTACTTTTGGTCTTTTTAAAAGTGGGGCCCGCGGCAGGCGATGCCGCTCAAAACATAGCCCGCGGCAGGCAATGCCGCTCACATATAGCCGTCGGCAAGCGATGCCGCACCGCAAGCGAAAAGCCAAAAACCTAAGCTCTAACCCGAGCCTTAGTAGGGTCATAAAACGGATAATCCACTACCTTCGCCAACAATCGCTTCTGATGACCATCGAGCTTACCCACTTCAACCTCGGTACCCGGTTCCGTGTACTCCATCGTCATGCGACACAGCGCAATGTTCTTCGATAACTTAGGTGAGCGGATGCCGCTGGTTACCACACCCACTTGCTGCCGACCCACATGAACGCAATCACCATGCTCGGCTAGCTCATCGCCATCGAGCTCCAGCCCAACCAATTTACGCTGCGGGTTTTGTTTGCGTTTTATCAATGCATTGCGACCGATAAAATCATCAGTTTTGGTTTTTAGTGGCACAACAAACGGGATGCCTGCTTCGTATGGATCTGTTTCATCGGTAAATTCGTAGTTTGCGAAGATAAGCCCGGCTTCAACACGTAAAAGATCAAGCGCTTCCAACCCAAGTGGCGTGATTTTATGCGGTGCGCCTGCTTCAAACACTGCATCCCATATAGCTGTTGCATGTTTCGGGTGACAGAAGATTTCGTATCCGAGTTCACCTGTGTAACCTGTGCGAGACACTACCAGTGGTGTGCCTTCCGGCCCACCGATGCGTCCCATTGAAAATCTGAACCACGCAAGCTCTTCCAGTGGAGTCTGATCGGGTCTCGTCCAGATAATCTCCTTTAACACATCGCGGCTGAGTGGTCCCTGTACCTGCAGGTTATGCAGTTGATCTGTAGATGATTTTACCCATGCGTTAAGGTTGCGTTTTTTCGCTTGTTCTCTCAGCCAGATACCGCCGTAGTCATTGCCTCCGATCCATCGGAAGTTGGTTTCACACATTCTAAACACCGTGCCATCATCGACCATGCCACCGTTTTCATAACACATGGCGGTATACACAACCTGGCCAGGAGACAAGCGTCTAACGTCACGCGTAACACAGGATTGCAAAAGCTCTTCTGCGTCAGGCCCCAGTACTTCAAATTTACGCAATGGTGAAAGATCGGTCGCAATAACGCCCTCTCTGCAAGCCCAGTACTCGTCTATTGGTCCATGATTGTTAAAACGGTTGGCAAGCCAGTAGCCGTTGTATTCAATAAAGTTGCTGGTGAGCTTCGATGTACGTGTGTGGAAGCCAGTTTCTTTGGTGAGTTGTGGTTCGGCGTCAGGAGTCATTCTAAAGGCCACTGCGGTTGAGAATTCGTGTTTACCCGGGTACACACGAACGTGGATGTCAGTCGGGTTCCATGCGTTGGCAGGATCGATATCGTCGGGGCAGGCTGAAGCTACACAGACCAGATCTTTCAGTGCGCGCATCAATACGTAGTCACCGGGTCGAGACCAGGGCTCTTCAGTGAGTAACTGATTGTGGTCGTCGAACGCGGTATTAAAAAAGTTATTCATCGCCATCCAGCCAGCACGCGGCTGAATGTTGAATGGGGACAATGCTGCATTAAAGTTGTCACTGCAGTTAACATGGCCTGGGTAGCCTGCATCGTCATAGTATTTAGCAGTGCAGGCAAGGCCAAAGGAATCATGGCGTCCGCAGGTATCGCGCACTACCTCTACCAAAGCGCTCTGGTCCTGATCAAAAAATTTGCTGTGCAATCCAGGAAGCGGGTAGGAGTGTGCCATTAATGTTCTGGTCGTCGTCGCGTCAAGGCAGCGCTCTACACCCGCCTGCAGTTTCTGCGCATCAAAGCATTGGAAGTCACTGCACTCTTTGCCCTCCACATCTATAATCTGAATATAGTCACCGGCTTTAACTTCAAAAGCTCTGGCGGTGCAACGGCTGATGCGTTCATCGAGAATGGGTTCTGCTAATGGCTCTGGTAAGAGTGGTTCGGGATCTGCCTCCGGGTTACTGCGAACAATGTAGGCGATTAGTTCGGTTGGTGCGTTTTGCTCATGCACAGACATATCGCTACCGGGTGCTGCTATAACGCAAGTGAGTGCTTCTTCTGCTGTCGCGCTAATCATGTGGTCGGCAGGAGTATCGCCTTCCATCACGCGTAGAGATTTCATTCGATCAAACGCAATACCACGCTTCTTCAGGCCAGCAACCACGCGTGTTGAGCCTTCGTTGGGTAGTTGCAACAACTTTGGAATGTTGCTGTCGATAACGGTAGCACCATGGATAGCCAGTGCATGAGGTTTGCATGTACCCTTGCTGTCGAACAGCGCAAGCTCGCAGGGTTGCATGCCTTGCGGATCGATGACTTCAAGCAGGTCACCGGGCTTCAGGTCGACTACGATCATACCGTTAGCGTTGACCGGATAGCGTTCTGTGCCAGTTGTGAGCTTAAGCGAGCCGGGTAACATTACTCCGGACTTTACCGTTTCATAGCGATGCAACAGTATCATTCGTTGCTGGCTCCAGCCTGGGTTGCTCCCAGCAAATCATCTTTAGCAAGTTGCAGGTGTGCAATGGTTTCTTTTTCTGCAGCGTTTATATCCCGTGTTGCAACGGCTTCGAAAATGGCTCGATGTTGTTCGTTGTAAAGCGTAATCTGGTGCTGTGTAAGAATTTTGTCTTTCATCGCACTCCATTGCCGATGGCGGCGAACATCATTGACGTGACTGCAGAGCCAGATTAGCAGCGAATTGCCGGAGCATTCGGCAAGGGACAGGTGAAAAGCCTGATCAGCTTTGCTGAACGCCTCAGGCTCACAGGTGTTGCCCAGTGCTTCCAGCTCGATCAGGTTTTTCTCAACTGCTTGCAGATTTCTGGCGCTTGCATTGACCACTGCCAGTCTGATTCCCTGTACTTCAAGACCCCTGCGAACCTCAATTAGCTCAAGCGGGCTGGTAGAGTTTGCGATATCAGATTCGGTGGCAATGAGTTTGTGACGGACAAAAGTACCACTGCCTATTCTTCTTTCTATCAGCTTGAGATCTTCAAGACGTTCCATGGCGGCGCGTACCGTGCCGCGCGAACAACCGAATTGTTCTGCTATTGATCGTTCCGCCGGTAGTCGTTCATCGTACTGGAACTCTCCACCTAGAATTTTTCGCTTTAACTCCTTCGAAACAGAGTGTGCGTCTGCGTTTGTGCTTCCCTCAGTTCTCATTAGGTTCTCATCGGATGGTTCTCATCGGAGTACCGATTGCGCGGGTATCAGCCAGTGTTGCTTTTGTCTTGCTCGTTCAACTCTGATGCCGTTTTTCCAGCTGTTGGCTACTGATAGATTGCTTGCAGTCTTTGCTACTGAAAGGTTTAGACTGGTTACAAATGGTACAAAATCTCAAAATATAAGCTAACTGTTTTTGTAATGATGTACAACTCTAATTGACTCGGAAGGGACACTGTAATCGTTAAATACAGTGTTTTGACGCGAAGGTATGGTAATTCACCCAAGGTTAGGGTTATATTATTGGCCAGCATTGGTATATAAATGGTTGGGAGGAACTTCTGTTTACAGCCTAATGTCCGATCGAAAGCTCCGCACCCATGAACCGGTAGTACTGAGTCGGTAGCCATGCGCAGTTCGGGGTTTAACAACTAAAACACAACTAATTTGGGGGATTCGCATAGTGGCAGCAACAGATCTGGAAAAGTATGTGACGGCTGAAGGCCGGGAAAAGATGATCAAAGATGTTCGAAAGAAAATCGATCAGCTCGGCATCACTTACATCTATTACCAATTCATATCGGTTACTGGCCGTATTGTTGGTAAAGGTATACCGGCTAATCACTGGGAGCGCACAGCCGAGAAGGGTTTCCAGCTGGTTTATGGATCAACAGCCAATCTGTTTACCGATCGTGCCGGCGACTACATTGGTTACGGACCTGAAGCGTCTGAGCTGGTAGGTATTCCTGATCCCGATACTTTCTGTCAATTGCCTTGGGATAAGCGGATCGCACGTGTTTATTGTGTATGTTTTCGCAACCGTGAAGAGAAGGAGAACCCAGGTGGTCATCTGACTTCTGATTGTCGCGGTAATCTTATTTTTCAACACCGCGAGTTTAAGAAAAAGCACAAGATGGAGCTGCGTTGCGGCACTGAGCCGGAAATGATGTGGCTCAAGAAAGGTGAAGATGGCAAGGCAAATGGTGGCTTCTCAAATCCGTATTGCTATCACATAGACCAGTTCGAATCATTGCGACCGGTATTTATGCGGGTACTTGAGTATTCGCAGGCGATGGGTCTGGACATGATCCAGGGCGATCACGAGGATGCCCCGGGCCAGCTTGAGATGAACTGGAATTTTGATGACATACTGCGTAACGCAGACAGGTTATCAACCTACAGGCAAATCTGTGCACAAGTGGCGCGCGAATTCGATCTTATTGCGTGCTTTATGACCAAACCGTTTATGGGTGTCTCGGCTTCTGGTTGTCACCACAATACCTCTCTGTGGAAAGGTGGCAAAGATGTGGTCAATCCTATCATTTACGATAAGGCAGGTGATCTGCCGGGTATGCCACAGGTGTTCAGTTATCGCGATGGCGGAACCAATACTTTTATGCCGGAAGGCAAAACAGCAAGAAAGCCTGGCAAAGTAGGGTTGTGGGCTATTGGCGGTACGATGAAGCATGTTGAAGCCATGACAGCGATTGGCAGCTCCACGGTTAACTCTTATCGTCGCTTATGGGACACAGGTTTCTGGGCACCGGTATTTGCTGATTGGGGATTCCAGAACCGTACCACCAGCATGCGTGTATCAGCGCCTGGCCGATTTGAATTTCGATCAGTGGATTCTATGGTTAATCCTTACTTAATGGGCTCTGCGATTCTTGCAGCTTTCGGAGATGGAATTGATAACAAGATTGATCCGGGTGAGCCTGAAGAGCGTAATATTTATGCGGCGATGGAAGAGGGTAAGGAAGTTAAAAGATTGCCTATGTCCTTGGGTGAAGCGCTTGAAGCGCTTGAGAAGGATGACGTCATCAGAGATAGCATGCCGGATGAAATGTACAAAGTATTCCAGCACTACAAGTCTGATGAGTGGGCGACCTTTATGGCAACGGTCACTGACTGGGATGTCGACAAGTATATGGATTGCCTGCCATAGCCAGTCAATAGTTGCACGTCACACGTAGTTACTACTAATACGTACCTTATGGAGGTGCGACAAGCCAGTCGCACCTTCAACTTAGTTTTAAATTAACACTTCATATAGGGAGGGTATGCCATGTGCGGCATCGCCGGACTGATACACCGCGGTAAAAGCGCTGACATCGGGTCACAAATGACCTCGATGCTTCAAGCGCTAAAACACAGAGGGCCGGATTCAACCGGTTATGCCCTCTACGGAGATGGCGGTAAGGATTACATCATGCGTTTCAAAGTCGCAGAGCAGGAAGATCTTGCTTCCGGCTTTGATATTCATGACACGATTAAAGAGCGCAAAGATACTGTTGACGCGCGTCTGAAAGAGATGAAAGTCAAAGTTAAAGATGAAGAACAGGTTACTGAATACGCTCATCGCTACACGTTGAGTTTTGACGGTGATTTAAAGCGCATGATTGACTTCATTGAAGACATTGAGGGGGTAGAGATACTTTCGATTGGTCATGCGCTGGAGTTAATCAAAGATCTTGGTGATGCTGCCGTCGTCTGTGAGCAGTACAGTCTTAATGGCTTTAAGGGTACTCATGCAATCGGTCATACTCGTATGGCAACAGAATCAGACGTCGATATTCGTTCGGCTCACCCGTACTGGGCATATCCGTTTAACGATGTGTCAGTGGTGCATAACGGTCAGCTTACGAACTACTGGACCAATCGCCGTGATTTAGAGCGTCGTGGTCATCGTTTTATGTCGGACTGTGACTCTGAGTTGATTGCCGTATACATTGCGCATCGAATTGACGAGGGTGATGACCTTGAAGATGCAATGAGGCGCTCTGTGAATGAGCTGGATGGTGTTTTCACTTATCTGGTCGCCACTGCAGATTCATTAGGTATGGCCAAAGACGTGATGGCAGCCAAGCCGATGGTGCTTTACGAAAGTGATGATCTAATCGCGCTGGCATCTGAAGAAGTTGCGATCCGCAGTATTTTTCCACATGAAATCGATACATTTGATCCGTATGAAGGGGAGGTGCGGGTATGGCAAAGCTAAACACAGAGCACGACTCGCACAAGCTTGGTATGCATACCGAGCAGTTGTCGGGCAGAACGCAACAGGTATTCTTTTCGCCGTCGGCCGAAGATAACTTCGTCTACCACGACAGCATCGAGGTCGATTTCAAAAAGACCGCAGAGATAGACGCGGGTCCGTTGGACATCAGTGATGTCAACATCAAGATTCGTGATCTGATGAAAAGAGGCGTTGGTACAATCACTGTGAAGAACCCGAGTGCAAAGCATTCACTCGGTGTTGGTATCCTTAATCGTTTGAACCTTAACTTCGAAGGTAGCCTCGGTTACTTCGGTTGCGGTCTTTGCGATGGCCCTAACGTTCGTATTAGTGGCCGTGTTGGTTGGTCATGTGCTGAAAACATGATGTCCGGAACCATTGTGATAGAGAAGAATGCGGGCTCTACTTTTGGTGCTGCAATGCGCGGTGGGGATCTCGTCTGTAAGGGTGATGTCGGTTCACGAACCGGTATTGACCAGAAGGGCGGTACTATCATCGTTGGAGGCAACGCGGGAGCGTTTAACGGCTTCATGATGCAGCGTGGTCGAATCATTATTCTTGGTAACGCTGGCAAGAACCTCGGGGACTCCATGTACGACGGTACTATTTTTGTCGGTGGAAAAATCGAAGATTTGGGTGTTGATGCCGTAGAAGGCGAAATTACACCTACCGAAGAAAAATGGCTTGAAAACAAGCTTGAACTCTACGGCATGTCCGCACCTAACGGTGTGAAAAACCTGACCAAAATTGTTGCTGGTAAACAGCTTTGGAATTACGACAACCTCGAGCCTTCTGAAAAGAAGCTTGTTCTCTAATTTCAGCTGACTAAGGAACTAACTTATGAGTGTTAAACGTGATACGGACCGTATCGGTTCTAGTTTTATGTTTCCGCCACATGTTATCGATGACATACATGTTAAAGCGGAACTTGGTCGCTACCGAATGCGCGGTTTTTCTTTGTTTAAGAAAATACCGTCGTGGGATGATCTGACTTTTATGCCGGGTACGCTGACAAGATTCGTAATTGAAGGCTATCGTGAAAAGTGTGAAACCAAAACGGTTTTAGGCCCGCGTGCCAAGCGTCCGCTTGTACTGGATATCCCTGTATACATCACGGGTATGAGCTTTGGTGCTTTGAGTTTTGAAGCAAAAACTGCACTTGCTCGTGGTGCGACAATGGCCGGTACTGCAACCTGTTCGGGTGAGGGTGGACTGATCCCTGATGAACGCCGTTACTCAGAGAAGTGGTTTTACCAGTGCATTCAATCTCGCTACGGATTCAATCCGCATCATCTGCGCCTTGCTGATGCCTGTGAGTTCTTTATCGGTCAGGGTTGTAAGGTTGGTCTGGGTGGTCACTTGATGGGCCAGAAGGTAACTGATCAGGTTGCAGAGATGCGTTCGCTGCCAGCGGGTATCGATCAGCGTTCACCTGCACGTCACCCTGACTGGCTGGGTCCTGATGATCTCGCACTAAAAATCCAGGAAGTTCGCGAAGCGACTAACGGTGAAATTCCTATCCAGCTGAAGCTAGGTGCAGCACGTGTATACGACGACGTTCGGATGGCTGCAAAGACAGATCCTGACGTTATCTATATTGATGGTATGGAAGGCGGCACAGGTGCCGGTCCGCATATCGCGACAGAAGAGACCGGTGTGCCAGGTATCGCTGCGATCAGGCAAGCGCGCAAAGCACTTGATGATGTCGGTAAGTCTGGTGAAGTATCACTGGTGTATGCAGGTGGTATTAGAAACGGTGGTGATCTGGCTAAAGCAATTGCACTGGGTGCAGATGCGGTGGCAATCGGTCACTCTTCTTTGATGGCGCTTAACTGTAATAAAGACATTCCTGAGGCAGATTTTCCGAAGGAGATGGGTGTTGAAGCTGGTCATTGTTATCACTGCCATACAGGTCGGTGCCCGGTGGGTGTTGCAACACAGGATCCGAAATTACGTGCACGTCTTGATCCGGATGAAGCAGCAGAGCGCGTTTATAACTTTCTGCACACATTAACCATTGAAGCTCAGCTTTTGGCGCGTGCTTGCGGTAAGACATACATGCATTCTCTAGAGCCGGAAGATCTGGCAGCCCTTACTATGGAAGCCTCAGCACTTGCACAGGTGCCGCTGGCTGGTTCTCAACACACTGTCGGTCGTCCCGACATGACTCGTTACTAGGAGCTAACTGATGGCTAAAAAGAAAGCCAAAAAGAAAACGGCGAAGAAGGCAGCGCTCCGCAAGGCAGCAGCTAAGAAGAAGTCGGCCAAAAAGAAAACCAGCAAGAAGAAAGCTGGCAAGAAGAAAGTCAGTAAGAAAAAGGTTGGTAAAAGGAAGCCAGTTCCAAAGAAGAAGGCGGCTAAAAAGAAAAAGGCTGGCGGCAAGAAGGCCAGAAAGTCATCTGCCAGTGATATAGATCATTTCATCAATACGGATGGTCTGGATTCAGAGCGTGAGAAGACTATCGGGCAGCACATCGGATATCGTTACGATGTAAATCTGGTGCCTGACTACGAGCGCGTTACGCCGTTTCTTAAAAAGTACATGAAGACTATGGGCTGGTCTGACCTGAACTGGCTTGAAGATGTACACATGGGCTACGAAGAAAGTCGTGCTGCTGTGTTCGACCGAAACATCAATGGCTGGGTAACCGTGCCGGAGGAGATGGAGTTGCCAGATAACCAGCAGGATCGGGACATGATTGCGAGAGAGCTTTTAATCAAGTTCCAGATGTCACCTAATCATCCGATGGTTGAGTTGAATAAGGCATACGCCAAGTTCTAAGGTCGACTTTGTAGCGGTAGCTACTTGCCTTTTTCATGGCTATGACACCCTCCCGATTTGGGAGGGTGGTATCTTTTGTCCAACCGCTTGTTGTCACCAGCCTGTTGTAAAGCCATTCCCCCTCTGTGCAGCCATACTGAATGCTATGGATATACGGTGCGCGAAAGCGCCGTGTGAATCAATTGATGTGGCGTGTCATCGAATTAGCCTCAGTCAATACAGCAATCCGCCTGATCCAAATGAGACCATGTCTGCTAGAGACATTAAGCTTGTCAGTGGGGGTTTTTAGCTTGATATCTTTCCCAGTAAACGAAATACTACGTGGGACTCAAGTTTTAGTCAGAATAACTACCTAACTCTGTCGCCGAGTTGCCAGCCAGCTAGTGTTTGGTCGACAAGGCAGAGCCCAATAATAACCAGGGGGAAGTAATGAACGATGACGTGCAAGCAGCGATTGATGCTGCTCTTGCCGGTCACACCACGATAAATCTAGAAATTTATTATTGGTGGTGTACCGGTTTAATGATAGCGATTCACGCGGGCTTCCTTGCCTATGAAATGGGCGCGTCGCGTAGCAAGCACGCACTTGCTTCAGGCGTTAAGAATATCCTCGCGTTCGCCTTTATGATTCCGACTTTTTTCGCCTTTGGCTGGTGGATCTATCTATCCGGCTATAACTGGCCGTTCGGTGCCGATGGCATTGACCTGATGGCATGGGACTTTGAAGGCGCCGCCGCGGGGGTGCCTTGGTCTGAAAATATGGGGCCAAATCTGCAGGACCAGGCTTCTGGTGTATTCTGGGCAGCCTTTACACTATTCGCCTGTACCACAGCATCAATTTATTCAGGCGCTGTAATTGAAAGAATCAAACTCAGTGCGTTCATTTTTACAGCGGTGCTGCTCGGCTCTGTTGTCTGGATTCTTGGTGCATCATGGGGCTGGCATCCTTCAGGCTGGATGGTACTTCAATGGGGCTACAGAGATGTCGCCGCATCAGGTGTTGTACACACCATTGCCGGTTTCTTCGCATTGGGAATTTTGATTCCGCTGGGTCCACGCATTGGTAAGTACAATGCGGACGGTTCTGCAAACGATCTTCGCGGCCACAATATGCCGTTAACTGTCACAGGCCTGATGATGATTATCATCGGTTTCTTTGGCTTCCTCGGTGCTTGTCTGATTTATGATCCCGGTAATCAATGGGTTAACATTTACGGCATTCCGTCAAATCTGTCCGCTTTTGTCTTCAATACGCTAATGGGCATGGCTGGTGGAATAATCGGGTGTTACTTCATTACTCGTGACCCTTTCTGGATGATGTCCGGTGCATTGGGTGGCATATTCGCAGTGGCTGCCGGTCTCGATCTATATTATCCGCCACTGGCGTTCCTGATTGGTTTCATCGGTGGTCTTATCATCCCTGTCGGCGCGAAGTTAATTGAGAAAATGGGGATTGATGATGCCGTAAGTGCTGTGGCGGTTCACGGTTTTTGCGGTGTCTGGGGTCTGCTTGCAGTGGGTATCTTCTGTGCCGGCTACCCAGGCGTTGGCGATATTCCAGCGATCAGTTTCATGGGCCAGCTCAAAGGCGCTGGTGTCATGATTCTTATTGGTTTTGTACCGGCTCTGATTATCGGTATTTTACTGAGAGTGTTCGGCTTGCTGCGCGTTCGCAATGAGGTTGAGCTTATGGGTCTTGATGAAGCTGAGATACCTTCGCAGAGCTACCCTGAATTTGCCCGATGGGAAGAAGCAACAGCTGGTGATCGCTATGATCGTCCCAGCAGACCTCGTTATGACGGACCCCGTGGCGACGGACCTCGTGGTGATGCGCCACGCAGGGATGCGCCTGTGTTAAGAGATCGTGTAGAGCGACAAGAGATGGATCGTAATGATCCCGATCGTGTACCACCTGTTCCGCCTAGGAGACCATCATGAATTCAAGTCCCGTAGAAACATTCGAAGGAGCAGGTGCAATCTTCACCTTTGCCGGGCAGGAAGGCATTGTGCAAGGTATCTTCTGGGCCATGTGTGCGGTACTGGTACTTGTTGTTGTGTCCAGT
This sequence comes from uncultured Granulosicoccaceae bacterium, assembly GCA_938020525.1. Lineage (GTDB taxonomy): Bacteria > Pseudomonadota > Gammaproteobacteria > Granulosicoccales > Granulosicoccaceae. The sequence continues at coordinate 16,353 of CALIHW010000160.1, forward strand.
GCTATTCACGAGATAGCGATAGGGCGGAAGGCTGCCCGGCGTAGTCGCAGGTAGTTCCAGGTGTATTAGTACAGCGCAGCTTTTGCTGCGCTGTACTTTGTTAGCTTGGGTGACGTTTCACGTACGGTATTTATAATCAGCAACCAACGAAGGGCAAGTCATTCGATAGGGTTGTACGCCGTGTATGAAGTTTCCATGCTTCACTCGCTCACGTAGGGGGGATAAGCTCACCCTAAAGTTGGATGGTTCCTGAACTTTCCATTGGCACGGTGCAATCATTTCCCAGACCTCGAAAGCGCATCCACCAATGCCGCTCACGAGACGCCGGGTTTGTTATCAATAAATGAACATTTGGTGGATCGCAAGCTTATCCACCCTAACCGTAACTTACGTTGGACGGTCTGCACCACGACTACTTAAGGCGCACAAAAATTCCGGAACGCGGTTTAGGGTCGAAGTATGTTGACTTTGGTGGCATCAATGCAGCTGCATCTGCGACATCCATTAGTTGCTTGATGGAAGTGGCGTAGCATACGAATACAACCTCCCATCCTTCACTCGCAGCCTTTTTAATGCCCTCTGTTCCGGCGACGCCAGCAATATAGCCAAGGCGTGGGTCATCGCGCATGTCTTTGATACCCAATACCGGATCAAGAATTAGGTCCTGCAGAATAGATACATCAAGTGATGCGACAGGATCACTTTTATCTATAACCTCATGACGAACGGCTAGCCGATACCAGTTGTTTTCAACCAGCATACCAAACTCACCATGGCTGCATGGATTGAACTCGGTTACATCTGTCAGACGTTCAACTTCAAAGTGTTGTAGTAATTCTGCAGCAATCTGATCACCTGTCAATCCGTTGCTGTCGCGAACACAACGATGGAACGGCAACAGGTTAAGCTGGTTGTCAGGGAAGAGCGCAATCAGCAACTGATTAAATGGTTCATCACCATTGTTGCTGCCACTTTTAGCTCGCATAATTTCTGCATAACGGCAACCAGACGCAGCACGATGATGCCCGTCTGTCAGGTATGTTGCATCGACACTATCGAACAGTTGTTGAAAGCGTTGCAGCTCTTCACTTTTTGTGATGGTCCAGATTTTTTGAGTTTCACCATCGGCAGTCACAAAATCAACATCAGCAGTACGCGATACCACCTGAGCGATCTCACTATCTATGTCTGTGGTTTGCGGGTAGGTAAGGCATATCGGGCTTGAAGATGCACCGACTACTTCCTGATAACGTGCAAGTAAGTCCTCTTTGGCAGCACGGGTATTTTCGTGTTTTTTTAGTGTGCCGTTTTCGTAGTCTTCAACTGAAGCTTCGCAGACCAATCCGGTTTGGATATGACGTCCGGTGCCAAGCTGATAAACAAACATGGATGATTGATCCAGTTGTTCAAATGCTCCGCTGTGTAGCAGGTTTTGTAGATGTGCTTTATTGTTGTCTAAAAGCTCGTCCTGAGTTGGCTGGGCATCTTCAGGGTAGTCTTCCTGCAGGCGCATCGTGTTGATGAAGTTGTCAGGATTCTCGTCAGCGAAGCGTCTGCGTTCCTCTGCGGAAACAGAATCATAGGCGGGCGACACAACACTGGTCGCCCTTTCTGCTTTTATTAAATAGCCGTCAAACGGCTTTATTTTTGGCATAGTACACCGCGTTAAGCCTGATTATTGCCTCTGAAATCCGCCATGAATTCAGTTAACGTCTCGACACTGTGTTTCGGTAACGCGTTGTAAATACTTGCGCGACAACCGCCAACACTTCTGTGCCCTTTCAGGTTTAGCAATCCTGCAGAACCAGCTTCAGTTATAAACTTCTGTTCAAGGTCTTCTGTGGGCAAACGGAAGACAACGTTCATGTGTGAACGACTGGCTTTTTCGACCGGGCAGTTATAGTAGCCATCGCTGCCATCAATAGCACCGTATACAAGGTCTGCTTTATCTGCTGCCATTTTTTCAATCGCAGAAAGGCCTCCTTGAGCTTTCATCCACTTGAGAACTTTGCCGTACATGTATATTGGAAATACCGGTGGCGTATTAAACATAGAGCCTTTTGATTCCTGTATGTCGTATCTCAGGTAGCGCCCCATATTCTGGTTGCAGTTTTCAAGAATAGACTTGCGGATAAACACAATTGCCATACCGGCAGGACCGAGGTTTTTCTGTGCACCGCCATAGACGATATCGAATTTGTCCCATGGTAGTGGTCTCGCCATATACTCAGAAGACATATCTGCAACTATCGGAACCTCTACGTCCGGCCATTCAGCGTATCGAATACCACCTATTGTTTCATTGGTAGTAATGTGTAGATAGCGAGTGTTGTCCTGCAATTTGATTTCATCAGTGGAAGGCATGCGAGTGTAGTTGTTGTCTGCTCCATCCCATGCTGTATAGACATCACCGTATTCTTTGCCGTCTGTTATCGCACCGTTGGCCCATGTGCCGGAATTAACGTATGCGCCTTTTTTGCCTGCCGTCAAAAGGTTCATCGGTACCATAGAGAACTGAAGCAATGCGCCACCCTGTAAAAATAGTACGGCGAAGTCATCCGGAACCTGGAATACTTCCATCGACATGGCCATGGCTTCGTTGGCTACATCGTCGAAATGCTTGCCACGATGGCTCATCTCTATGAGAGACATACCAGCACCCTGGTAGTCGACGAATTCGGCTTGCGCCTCTTCAAGAACTTCCAAAGGAAGCGTACAAGGGCCTGCACTGAAATTGTGTAGACGGTTAGTCATTGAATCTGCCTTGAATAATAATTGAGAGTAAGGTCCGGATTCTGGTTAACGCAATCCCTGGTTGACACAGTTAATGTAATCGCCGTTTTGATAGGCGGCTAAAACATCCAGCACTCCGTCAGAAACGGCTACCTGTGCCTGAGTGGTAGAGGCACCGATATGATGTGTGCTGCAAACGCCAGGGTGAGTCGCGATATCAGAGGAAAAACTGCTGTCACTAGCTCCGGGCTCGTTATTGTACACGTCCAGCGCGACTCTTATGCCCTTGTTGTCAATGGCACTTAGCAGGGCAGCTTCGTCTACTAACTCACCACGCGAAGTATTAATCAGCATCGCGCCGTCATTCATTTTGCTCAGAAATTCTTTATTAACTAGATTTGTGGTCTCTTCCGTGGCTGGCATATGCAGGGTGATAATGTCGCATCGCTGCAGGAGCTCATCCATCGAGCCGAGCTGTTGAATACCCGCGTCTGCGATTCTCTGCTCAGCTGAAGCGCTCCGACCCGGTTTTCCTATCGCAAAGACTTCCATGCCAAATGCACGAGCTCGCTCGGCGACGGCAAAACCGATCGAGCCGAGGCCGAGTATCCCGACAGACTGGCCGAACAGCCCGCGTGCCACTGAGTACTTCTTTTTATTCCAGACACCGTTGTTTAGGTCTGAGACATTGTCCGGAATATTCCGATCCAGCGAAATCATCATTCCCATGACCAGTTCTGCGACCGCTATAGCGTTAGCCCCCGGGACGTTACATACCCGGATATCGTTCTCCGCCGCACTTTGTTTATCAATGGTATTGGTGCCGGCACCGGCACGAATGACCAGTTTCAGATTGCGGCCTGCCTCAAGCGTCTCTGCTGGCACCTTAGTGCTGCGAACAATCAACGCTTCGTGATCGGTAATTGCTGCAGTCAGTGAGTCACCTTCGAGCGATGCATCAAATGTGAGATCGTGCCCGGCTGCGGTAAGTTTTTCCTGATGGGCTGCAGGGAAACTGTCTGCTATTAGGATCTTCATATCGACGTGCACCTTGATTAACGCAGCGATTGTACTGGTGCAAATGAGCGTGAATTGACGCTCCGGCGCCGCTCGATGTTACACCTACACCCAGGTTATCGGCGACGTGCTGGATTTGTGTATGAAGGTGGCGTTTTTTAGACAGGTCGTACGTCCAACCATTTGCGTGCGAGTTCTCAAATTTGTTGTAGCGTTGATAAAGCACTGGCATATCAGGCATGCAGTTCAACTCTGTAGCAGGATTGTCAGATGACTCGAGTTGCCCTGGAGAAGGTAGCGATATTCCTCAGGGTTTCAAAACGCAACACGGGTCTCAACGCAACACACGTGACTCATCCGCCAGAGCGGCGATGGCAATGCAATCATCGGTGTGTTCGATGGATGCCATGGTAGGGCCAATCAGTTTGGATTCTGGCATATCTGGCTGCAGATGCCACAGCATGAAAAGTTCTGCCCAGAGCTCGCTGGCTGCATTCACTTTGAATTCATTTTGATTAATCGAGAACAGGTTTAAATAAGCACTCCAGTGAGTCTGCTGTGATACCTGCGCTATTAGTCTTGCATTAGCTTCCTCCCAGCTACCATGGTATCCATTTTCCGAGTTACCGACTGTATTGAACTTCCGACCGGTCACGTGTCCAAGTTCGTGGAAGAGGTCGCTTACGGGAGTGGTGGATTCCTTGTGCAGGTAGATCGTGTTGCCTTTCAGTAAATCAATTTGCTCACCAAACTCGTTGTACAGCGGTCTGTCATGCCAAAGATAGCAGGGTGCAAAATCATAGCTTTTTACAGCCACAGTTTTACCGATGTGTTGTTCACACATTGCAATTAAGCGATTCATATCATTGGGGATAGATTTAATCAACAGCCAGATTATTCCAGTGTTGTTACCAGGTGTGATCAGTAACATTTACCTTTGCAGTGGCGGGGGCTATTTATACAGCGCTCCTAGCCTGGATTACTCATGAGCCTAATTGCTAAAGACATGGGGCGCGTCCAGAGGAAATCTGGCTAAACAGGTCGGTGAATCGCCTGAGGAAACGGGGTCTGAGAAACGTGGCCCGCCACATGCCGAAGAGGATGGGCCGAGATGTGACGCCAGATTTTCTTCTGGCGTCGAATAGACACACTGGTACTTTGAAAAAGGTGCTAAAAAAGTGGTTTGGAACTGTATACATAGCATTTCCCAATATTTACTTGTCGCCTTATGAATAATCCAGGCTAGAGTTCATTGTACCGCTAGTAACACTGGTAACAACAGTAATATCCGTAACATCGTTATTGTTGTAAAAAGTGTCGAGACTTGAATACAACTCGCGTAGAATAAGCTGCTGGCGCGAGTCCCTAACACCAGGAGCCTTTTCTAATGATTGTTGGTACGCCTAAAGAATCATTTTCAGGTGAAGCACGAGTAGCAATGACACCATCATCTGCAGGTGAGTTGCACAAGCTGGGTCATAACTGTCAGATTGAATCCGGTGCAGGTTATGCTGCCGGGTATCCTGATAGTGCTTATGCAGATGCAGGTGTGAAGGTGGTGGCTTCTGCGGCAGAGTTATTTAGTTCTTCAGACATCATCACTAAAGTTCGTCCACCCACTGATGTTGAAATCAGGCAACTCAATAGCAGCAAAACACTAATTTCTTTTTTCTATCCTGCGCAGCAGGAGGAGATGCTTAATAAGGCCGTATCAGCTGGCGCTAATGTTATCGCCATGGATATGGTGCCGCGCATAAGCCGCGCACAGAAGATGGATGCATTGTCTTCTATGGCTAACATTGCGGGTTATCGCGCAGTTATTGAAGCCGGCAATAACTTTGGCAGGTTTTTTACTGGCCAGGTAACAGCAGCCGGTAAGGTGCAGCCTGCGAAAGTTTTGATCATAGGGGCAGGTGTTGCGGGCCTGGCTGCAATCGGTGCAGCGCAATCGCTTGGTGCTATCGTCAAAGCTTTTGATGTAAGGCCCGAAGTTGCAGAGCAAATTGAATCAATGGGAGCAGAATTTTTGTTTCTTGATTTTGATGATCAAACCGACGGCGCTGAGACTGGTGGTTATGCCGCACCTTCGAGTCCGGAGTTTCGCGAGAAACAGCTTGCGTTGTTTAGAGCGCAGGCGCCAGAGATAGATATTGTTATCACCACCGCTTTGATACCAGGGCGTGATGCACCCAAGCTTTGGCTCGATGATATGGTCAAAGCCATGAAGCGTGGTTCTGTAGTAGTAGATCTTGCAGCAGAGCGTGGTGGAAATTGTGATGCGACTGTACCGGATCAGAAGATTGTTACGGATAATGGAGTAACGGTCATTGGTTACACCGATTTCCCGAGTCGTATGGCAACACAATCTTCTGATTTATATGCCACCAACATACGGCATATGCTGACTGATCTTACACCGGATAAAGACGGCGTTATTGCGCACAATATGGAAGACGATGTTATTCGTGGTGCAACAGTCGCTCATGAAGGGAAGCTTACTTTCCCACCGCCTGCGCCAAAAATTCAGGCGATAGCAAAACGGCAGCCAAAGGTAGTTGAAAAAACTGATGAAGAAATTGCCGCAGAAGAAGCAGCTCTGCTTAAGAAATCTGGCAGGCAACAGATACTATTGCTCGCTGTAGGTGCGGTGCTGATGTACTTCATTGGTCAGTATGCGCCAGCGAGCTTTATGCAGCATTTTATTGTTTTTGTGCTTTCCGTGTTTGTTGGTTTTCAGGTTATCTGGAATGTATCGCACTCACTGCATACACCGCTAATGGCGGTAACAAATGCGATATCAGGGATTATTATTGTAGGGGCCCTGCTGCAACTTGACGCGCCAAACTTTATCGTGACATTGCTCGCATCTATATCTGTGTTAATAGCGACCATCAACATTGTCGGCGGATTTATGGTTACCCGTCGCATGTTACAGATGTTTCAGAAGTCATAAGGAGACATCACAATGCTTACTACGGAACTTCAAACAGCAGCATACATCGCAGCAGCGGTGCTGTTTATTCTAGCGCTCGGTGGATTGTCTAATCAGGAAAGTGCTAAACGGGCGGTGTGGTTTGGTATTGTCGGGATGTTTCTCGCAGTGTTTGCCACCATCTTTGGGCCGGATGTAAAGATCGGACTGGTGTTGATTACCATGCTTGTGATTGGTGCCATTGTCGGTGTTGTGGTTGCCAGGCGCGTTGAGATGACAGGCATGCCTGAATTGGTGGCAGCATTGCATTCGTTTGTGGGCCTTGCAGCTGTGTTTATAGGTATTAACTCCGATATCAATCCACCGCTTCTGGCAACTAATGCTGAAAAAATTATCCATGAGGTGGAGGTTTTTCTAGGTGTGTTTATCGGTGCAATAACCTTCACCGGCTCTATCATAGCTTATGGCAAATTATCAGGTAAGCTCGGTGGTAAAGCTTTGATTCTGCCAGCGCGTCATCTGATCAATATTGTATTGGTCGGCGCTTCTATAGCTCTATTGTTTATGTATATGAATCACATGGGCAGTTGGACGCTGTACCTGATGACCATACTGGCATTAATTCTAGGTGCACACCTGGTGTTGGCTATCGGCGGTGCAGATATGCCGGTTGTTGTATCTATGCTTAACTCGTACTCTGGCTGGGCCGCCGCCGCTACCGGTTTTTTGTTAGGCAACGATTTGTTGATTGTCACTGGCGCGCTTGTCGGCTCATCCGGTGCGATTCTCTCTTATATTATGTGTAAGGCAATGAATCGTAAGTTCCTGTCGGTAATTCTTGGCGGGTTCGGTGGTGCTAAAGGTGCTGCTATGGAAGTGGAGGGCGAGCAGATTGCGATTGATGCAGACGGCGTTGCTGCAGCCCTTGAAGATGCAGACAACATCATCATCGTACCCGGCTACGGTATGGCGGTAGCTCAGGCACAGCAATCAGTGTCCGAACTAACTCGCAAGCTCCGGGCAAAAGGCAAGAACGTCCGGTTTGGTATTCATCCGGTGGCGGGGCGGCTCCCCGGGCATATGAATGTATTGCTTGCCGAGGCAAAAGTGCCATATGACATTGTACTTGAGATGGATGAGATCAACGATGATTTTCCGGAAACTGATGTGGTAATTGTTATCGGTTCCAACGATATCGTTAACCCAGCCGCACAGGAAGATCCGAACTCACCGATAGCAGGTATGCCGGTGCTGGAAGTGTGGAAGGCAAAGCAGGTATTTGTATCCAAGCGCGGGCAAGGCACGGGATATTCAGGCATCGAGAATCCGTTGTTCTTTAAAGACAACACCCGCATGTTCTACGGTGATGCTAAAAAATCTCTGGATACGCTGTTGCCCAAGATAGCTTCGTGAAAACATAAAAGCATAGCGTAACTGCTGCAACATATAAAACCTTGTTGCACTTCGAGCCATGTGACCTGCGTGTATACGTGCGGGTCTATGCATGTGGGCCTGTGCATGCGGGTTGTGACTGCACGCAGCTCTCAATCAACTGACAGCTTGCTTAGTCTGCTAACCTTTTGGTTGATGCTTGAAAATTAGCGTCATTCTTTATATCGCAGTGTATCAGCGCCTTCACCCTTCGCCTGTTTGCGCTTCTTAAGAATTCTGCGTTCTTCAGTGATTAACATTTAACATTGATTTTACACTTGGCAGTGTTGTGTATAAGTAGTATGTCATGACAAAAGACGATGCTGGTTGGCCAACTTAACATCTCAAGCTTTATTCGTGATTTAGGCAGCGCGATGTGATGGTTGATAGAGCAATCGTTATTGGAATGTTTATTAACAAGAGTTTTTGCGATGCGCATTACTGTAGTAGTTATCACCTTCTTTTATCTCGCATTGTTTCAATCGTTGTCGGCTCAAATACTTCCCTCTTGTGTATCAGCGTCAAGTGACATTGATGGTGATGGTTTCGGGTGGGAGCTAAATCGCTCATGCATTGTAGATGATACTTCTACTGGTGCGCCGATTTGCGAGGATACCGATGGCGATGGATTTGGTTGGGATGGCTTCGCAACCTGTACACTCGGTGCCGCTACAGCTGTTACAGCAGCCTGTGTTGACTCTGATGGTGATGGATTCGGCTGGAATGGAACAAGCACCTGTCTGATTGAAGATATGCCGGTATTAACCGTGCAAAGTGGCTCGGCTCCACCACTTCAATGCATTGACTCAGATGGAGATGGCTTTGGCTGGGATGGTTTTGAGACGTGTTTAGTCCCTGATGTATCGGTTGGTTCAGAAGGTGATCCGCAGGCTAATCCCTCAAGTGCGGCAGTACCTGCCGGCGCTTGCATTGACTCAGATGGTGATGGTTTTGGCTGGAACGGTACTTCGACATGTATTGTCGAGCTGCTTGATGGTGTTACCGATGTTGTTCTGATGATGGGGCAGTCTAATGCGTTGGGTGAAGACACTGCAGTAGATCCCGATGGATTAGATGCAGTAAATCCAAACATAATTGCCTGGACACAGTTTGATGGTTGGCAGGTAGCAGATCTTTGTTCGCAGATCTGGCAAAAAGGCTGGTTTCCGTGGCGTGGTGGTGTTTGTTCAAATCACCCGGCATTTCAAATTGCCAAAGGAATCGTTGCATCTGACCCTTCCAGAAAGGTGGCAATCATACCCACCGGCATAGCAGGAAAGCCAATTTCATGGTGGGACAATGGCGCTCTTGCCTATGAACTTGCCAATGAACAAACCAGAAATGCTCTTGCGGCGCTGCCGAGTCATAGCAAAGTTGATCTGGTTGCATGGTCACAGGGGGAAGCTAACGATGGTGTTGAAGACCAGTGGTACAGCAATCTTACTGATTTGATTTCCCGACTCCGAAGCGAATCATGGTTCGATGTGCAGGAGACTGTATTCATTGCTCAGGAAACCAAGGACTCCTCGGTGAATGACACGCTGCCGTGGTTTGACAGCGACAATGACGACCTCACTAACTGGATAGCCGCATCAGACCTTTCCACCAAAGATGGTGTGCACTGGAGTGCCGCTGCTCTCAGAACCCTGGGCAATCGGTATGCAACAAAGTATCTAAGCGTTGCGAACTAATTAAGAGTTCTCGTTTAGATTTAGTACCTAATTTGGAATTTGAAATGAAATTATTAAAAGTTGCATCTGTTGTGTTAGCAGTGACCTCACCGTTACTTTCATCTAACGCCAATGCGAATGAAGTCTGTCGTTTGTTAGCAAGTGACAGTGATGGCGATGGCTGGGGTTGGGAAGCCGGTGCGTCCTGCAGGATCACACCAGAAACCGGCGTCACTCCGCAAATGAATCACCCCAGAACCGGTCAGCCTATCAACATTGAAGGGATATTCTGGGTATCAGAAGACTTTAGCAATAAGACATTTAGTGAGTGCCAGGGCTACATCGTAGATCCGAATCAGGCCAGGGACATTTGTAGCACCTGCCGAGTGCCTTCGGCGAGTCTCTTTCACGGTGCTGATGGTGTCGGAGTCTATACAAGACGGGATAATTCAGCCCCCAAAGCTGTATCTGCCAAAGCTATATCCAGTGATCTTGCGACTGCAGCGGGTACTGGTGTAGACGCCGATAATGGGAAAGAAACGACCATTGATGATGGGAATAGAACGACCATTGATGATGGGAATAGAACGACCATGGATGATGGGAATGTAACGACCGTTGATGATGGAAATGGAACGACCATCGATGATGGAAATGAAACGATTACAGACGCAGGTAATGCCGCTACCGGAACAGGACAGGTTGTACTGCAGGCATCATTCGACTGGAGTGTAGACAACCTCGGCTTGTATGCTGGAGCGTTAGCCATAGATTTTTATGGAGAGCGGACTGAAATAGGGGTGCGATTTTGGGAGAAGAGTTCCCCGGGCCAGATCGGTTTCTACACTTTATGCGAAGTTATTCCTTTGAGCATGGGACAGCTTAATGCTACACCGACTGGCAATGCAGCTGAACAGGATGCGCCAGCCTGTATTGATACGGATGGTGATGGCTTTGGCTGGGATGGTTCAGCGACGTGTATTCCCTAGCCTGGGTTATTTATCAGGCGACAAGTAAATATTGGCGAAATGCTATGTCTACAATTCCAAACCACTTTTTTATCACCTTTTTCGAAATAGCAGTATGTCTATTCGACGCCAGAAGAAAAATCTGGCGTCACATCTCGGCCCATCCTCTTCGGCACGTGGCGAGCCACGTTTCTCAGACCACTTTCCTTGGGCGATTGGCCGACCTGTTTAGCCAGATTTCCTCTGGACGCTACATGTCGTTAGCAATTAGGGCTCATGAATAATCCAGGCTAGCATGCATTATTCACGTTTTTCTCCCGCCTTATGGCGGGAGATGTGTCGGTTGGGAATGCACTCAGCAGCTTTCTACTAAGTTGTCAGGTGTTACCCATGTGGTGCATTTTATTTGTCGGTGACTAAGAGATACAACCGGTCAATCTCTTCTTCTATTGAATTTTCCAGCATTGTTTCATCTGCGCATCGGTACCAGTAACGCGCATTGCCCAGGTCGCCCTCTATTCGATGAAGGAGCCCATGAATAAGGCATGAATGTTCGTCAGTATTTTCCTGCACGATACGATGGGCTTCATCCCATCTTCCTTCTTTTGCCAGGTTAAGTGCCTGAACATGATCACTGGGCAAAGTAGTTATCCAATACTTGTTGTGGCGGCTATACTAAAAAAGTTATGCAACTCGCAGCTTTGATTTGAAGTGCAGCTCTGTAAAAGATTTCAGGCGTTTACACGCCGTGAGGCAGCCATCGGCCAGACTCTAAAATCATGCTAGTGAATTTAGCTGTAAACGAAGATTTCGTGGGACTACACGCATAGATACCGAAGCGCACAGATTTTCTGGTCGGCAATGGAGAATGCTCTCTACCCATCTCTTCTGTAGTTTCCCCGAGACAATGCAAATGAAAAATTCGCATTTGATTGAAATTCATGCCATCAATGGAAGACTCGATTAAGAAGTCCGGTCCTCGACGATTTAGGCGATACCAGATTTCTGATACGGGTGTAATGTCTGATGTTGCCCAGTCGGAGTAACCATGAGTTGTAACAACACTTCCCAATCTCGAGTACACCTCATTTTCGTACTCGATGGATGCCTTGAACCAGTTTTCACTGTCTATATAAATAACAAGACCGCACTGATCAAACTGAGATTGATAGACAAAGCGCACTTTCGTTGTGAAAGTAAAATTTTCATCAGATTCGACCAGCAACGCGGGCGCATTATCATTACGGAATCCGTAATAAGAGCGTTGCCATAAGTCTGTTTCGGGCTCTGTAGTTACGCTTACAGCACCAGCAGATACTTCACATTTTTTAGGCTCATTGATCCACTTGCCAGCTGTAAAATCTACAATCATATTTTTTCTACCGATTTTAGAATACTCGACACATGGGCTAAAGCTTCTATCATAGCGTTGCCAGAGGTTGCCTGTTTACCCGTGGGATAGCAGTCGCAAGAAGACAGGCAAATCGGTAGTAGGGGGCTCTATAGACAATTGATACAGGACTCCCTCAATATGACCACGATGGTATGTTGAGTGGTTAACGGTGTGATGCATAATTTCAGCTCTTGTCATATTCCCGAAGCCACCGCCAATAAAATTGAAGCTGATCGATTCCGTATGTTTTTCCAGTGCCAAATTGCTGAAATAATTTTCATACCAGTCATTTATTTCATATTGTTTATTACGAAGATCCTGAAACGAAATTTCGACATCCGGGTTTCTTGATTGAAGATTGTGCTGAATCCCGTTTAAGTGTGACTTCCACACGGTATCCATAGCATACACATGATGCATGAGGCTAAGAATGTTATCGAACAACATTGCTCTGTCTTTTTTAAGTTCTCTCTCAGGCAGTTTAGAGATACAGCTGTATAGCAGCTTGTCAGCCCACTTTTTATACTTTGCCAGAGTTTCGGTTTTCATGCGTTTCTGTTTCCGTGCCCGTATCAAATTTAAAAGTGCAGGGCGTAACGGTGCTCAAGGTCCCGCAAGATGTAAATCAATTAAAGAGGTCTACTTTACCCCAGTGTTGCATAAATTCAGCGTGAATAGGGCCTAGATAAGTTGCCCTCATGTTGGGAGATACTGCATCATTTCGTCACGAACAGCATCATTAACGGCCATAGACAGCGTCCACACGCCATTAGGTCGTATTAGTCTC
>CALIHW010000161.1 GCA_938020525.1 uncultured Granulosicoccaceae bacterium
ATGAAAATGACGGCATCCCGCTTGATCCTTGATTCCACAGCGAATTTTTTCTCTTGCAAATATCAGTAAGCCAAGTAAATGAAAACATGGAACGCGAGAAGAAAATACCCTGTGAAACCAATGCTCTGCGCGCTATGCTCGCCATTTCACGAATAAACCGGGCTATAAGACGAGTCCGCTGAATACAGGCTATCAGTTAATCTTGCTTATCAGTCGATACCCGACATATCACCGGGTGTCGGCGCGCTATTCCTCGGGTCTATCCTCAAGTCTGGACACTTCGGCAGCCTGCCAGCCCTTGTCACTTTTGGTTTGAACGTACTCGACCTGTTGTCCTTCCGCGAGTGTTTTATAGCCTTCACCTTCGATTGACCGGTAGTGGACAAACACATCTTCCCCTGCATCATTCACGATGAAACCGTACCCCTTTGCGTTGTCAAACCACTTAACAGTGCCTATTGATTTTTCCATCTTCTAACCTGAATTCGCTCGGTACTAAAGGTCCGGCGTTCTAATAATTGTTAAACCATTGCCAACCTGCCGCCCAAATTGCTTGACAGATCATCTTAAGCCCCCCGGCCCAATTATCAACCGCTGATACAAAAAATACGTACCTATTTGTAGGAATAATCCTACAAGAAATCAGCGAAAAGCGCCCTGTCAGATTCTTAAGGATCTGTTTTTCCAGCTAAATTCCCTAAAACGCTCCAATTTCCCGGATTTTCGTAATTCTTAGGAATTATATTTTCATTCTCTGTTTTGATGAATTCAGAATAGCCGAAACCAGCCGATAACCTGCCGTCTTTGGCCGTATCACATGACCATATCACCGGGCCATATCACCGGGCCGAATCGACTAGTCGGAAACAGCAGCATTTAGGAGGGCTATTGACTATATTAAGTTTTGATTTTCTAAGGCCTTTGCTGCTTCTCTGCGTGCTATTTGCGGTAGGCGGTATTACGGCCCATCAGATTGTCTATTCACGCTCCTGGCATCAACCGCTTGATGTGGTGGTTTATCCAATCAATGCAGACAAGTCGATTGATACCCACAACTACATCAATACGCTGAGTAGCGACACTTTTACCGAGATAAACGACTGGTTCACTGCGGAAGCCCGGCGACACAAAGCGGCAATTCCGCAGCCAGTGCACGTGAGCCTCGGCAAACGCGTCAAATCTGTACCTCCACCACTGCCGGTTGATCAAGGCGTTCTTCGTACAATAATGTGGAGCTTGCAACTGCGCTATTGGGTCTTTCGCAATACCCCGGACGATGACTCAAACCTCCGACGCGTGCGAGTGTTTGTCGCTTACTACCAGGGTGACGATGACAAACCGCTTGCGCACTCGGTAGGACTACAAAGAGGCCTGATTGGTGTGGTCAATGCATTCGGTCACTCTGAGCAAACAAAACAGAACAATATTGTCATCACCCACGAAATTCTACATACCGTTGGTGCGTCAGATAAGTACAACTTCTTTGGCGGCCCGGACTTCCCACACGGATACGCCAATCCCCATCGCCAACCATTACATCCACAGAGATACGCTGAAATCATGGTCGGCCGAATACCAACCTCGCCGTATTCGTCGTATATGGCAACCAGCCTCAAGAGTGTTCGAATGAACGCTCTGACAGCCAGCGAAATCGCCTGGTACGATTAATCCAGGAGCTACGATTAATCCAGGAGCTACGATTGATCTGGGAGCTACGATTGCGCCGTTTGCTCTGGATCAGCCTTTTAGCTATGACCAAAGCTAGACAGCAAAGACGAGATAGCTTTGATCCGGCACGGACAGTCTCCTGCTAAGGAAGTCCCGAAACAAATGCTAAATCCATCCCCAAAAATCCCTGACATCCGCTACGCTTTATAGACATATTCGTATATTCGCCACACTGCTTGTGTGCAGGTGTTGCCAAGCTTATTTATCCAGTACACCGCGCTTATCGTGATACTTCCGGTGTTTCTATTTCGGTAGATCTTCCGGTTAGTTCTGGCAAATTGGGCCTGGCAATTGGCTCTGGCAAATTGGTTCTGGCAAAGCTGGATGCTGCTGACTTTAATTTACAAACAAATCGTTCTGACGACTAAAAATATTAACCGCCAGCACGCAACTACTTTCCAAATCGATGTAACCGGCTGCGTCGATGTAACCGGAAAGTAAAAAACCCAGGTAGTAAACGGAGACGCTTTGAACTCAAGTTTCGTTAACAGCAATCAGTGCATAACACTGGTCATACTCGTTCTGTTTATTACCGCTGCCGGTCTATCAGCTACCGCGGTGGCCGCAACAGACAACATTGAATTCAAAACTAACAATAACGGTGTAGAAGTATTATCTGCACAGTTTCTGTCTGAAAGGTATCGCGAAAGGATCGCCAAACTCGACCTGGAAATACGCAACGAATCAGAACGACGCACCACAATTCTACACCAACTGGACGAGGCCATTAGCAAAGCCTCGGCACTGGAAGATGAAAGTCGCAAATTTGCTGATAGTGCGTTGCCGCTTGATACCAACCTGCAGCAGATTCACACAGAGATAGAAGTACTGGAACAAGCTATAAAACACAACCATGGTCTGCTTGAAAAAATGCAAAGCACACTCGACAATCAACCGGAATTATCTATCTGGCTTGCAACTTTGGGTAAACCGGAGATACAAACCCGGCAGAAATTACTGGCTACACAGAGCTACCTGTTACACACCACCCGCAAGCACCAACAGCAATTAGAGACCAAGCGAATACTGCTCGACAAACGTTATGCCGCACTAATTGAGTACGATCAGACTGTTAAGAATTCTATCAATGACGCTAAAACTCAATTCGCCAGAACGATCGATCGTCGAAAAAGTCTGGAGCATAAGCTGACCGAAATCTCAGCACAGATCGTCGCCAGACAGGATCGGATTCTATCCCTGAATGAAAGAACGCAACAATTGCAGTCCAACGCCTCATTGGTGCACTTTGGCAATCTCAAAAGCAAGCTCAATGACCCGGTCGAAGGTCGGATTGTCAGAAAATTCTCTGAACCAAAAGCGAAGGGACTCCTCAAATGGAAGGGTATTCTCGTAGAAGCGCCGCTGGGTCTGCCATTCACCGCGGTCTCTGACGGACTGGTGGTATTCGCCGATCAGCTACAGGGGCTGGGAAACGTTGCTATTGTCGATCATGGCGAAGGCTATATGACACTCTATGGTATGGCTGAACTGTTATTAGTGGAGCAGAATCAATTCCTGTTGGCAGGTGATCCGGTCGGTACCGTCGGTGAGTCTGTCGGCGCGGATGTATCAGCGCTATACTTTGAAGTGCGTCACAATGCGGATGCGCTGGACCCGCAAGATTGGCTGGAAATGCATCAGATCACGCAAAAGACAAGCTCCAGCGACTCTTTCTAGAATCAAAATGATAAGATTAAGGAACACACTGACCCGCTGACGGGTTTGGAGTAAGCAAATGACAATCCGCTCAAAACCAATTACGTTGATGGCGGCAGGCGCGGTACTCGGAGTTACCCTGACGCTTGGACACGGTGTCGTCGGCGCCAGGGATACCTCAGGCGACGTCCTGCCTCTGGAACAGTTGCGTACTTTTTCAGACGTTTTTGCGCGCATCAAACGCAACTACGTTGAAGATGTCTCTGATGAAGACCTGCTCGAGCATGCTATTCGCGGCATGTTGAGCGGACTTGACCCTCACTCGAGCTATCTCAACACCGAACAATTTCAGGAGCTGCGCATTGGTACCTCTGGAGAGTTCGGCGGACTCGGAATTGAGGTAGGAATGGAAGACGGCTTCGTACGAGTAGTTTCACCTATCGATGACACCCCTGCTGCTCGCGCAGGTATGCAAAGCGGTGATCTGATCATCCGCCTCGACGACAAGCCAGTGAAAGGTCTGGAGTTGAATGAAGCGGTCAAACTTATGCGCGGTAAACCCGGTAGCGACATCGTACTTACTGTCGTACGGGAAGGTGAAGACCGACCGCTAAACATAACACTCACACGCGCCGTGATTCAGGTTACCAGCGTCAGAAACCGAATACTTGATGAGGGTTATGGCTACGTTCGTGTCTCTCACTTTCAAACCAAGACCCCGTCTGACATGATCAAAGCGATTGAAGCCATGCAGACCGAGGGTGAACTGAAAGGCATGGTGCTCGATCTTCGCAATAATCCAGGTGGGGTACTGTCAGCGGCAGTCGGTATCTCTGACGCTTTCCTGAATGACGGCCTGATCGTCTACACCGATGGTCGCGAAGACGATTCGAGATTGCGCTATTCAGCATCCCGAGGCGATATCCTAAAGGGCGCACCACTTGTTGTTCTGGTAAACGGTGGTTCAGCATCTGCTTCTGAAATTGTCGCCGGAGCGATGCAGGATCATGGTCGCGGTGTGGTCATGGGTTCAAAAACTTTCGGCAAAGGCTCAGTTCAGACTATCCAAAACCTGCCTAACGGCGGTGCGGTGAAGCTAACTACTGCACGCTACTACACACCTTCGGGACGATCTATTCAGGCACAGGGTATTGAGCCAGATATCGTCACGGGTAACCTGCAAGTAGCTCAACGCGAAGACTCAGGTATTGAGCCAATCACAGAATCGAGCCTGTCAGGTCATCTTAGCAATGGTAGTGATTCTGAAACAGCAGTCGAAACAGATGAAGACCAAACCACAGCGATCAACCTCGCTGAAGATGATTATCAGCTCAATGAAGCACTTAACCTGCTGAAGGGTCTGACCATTCTCAGTAAAGGCTAAACTACAAAATCTGCGACAAGCAGGTGTAAAAAAAAGAGGCAAATGCCTCTTTTTTTGTGTCTGGCAGATATACAACTTCTGAATCAGCTCTCGTCAGGTACCTTATCGATTAGTTCAGCACCGCATCTGCCAGCGCAAATCAGTTGCAGTTTTTGGTATGGTTGGCAACAACGATAAAACACAAAAGCAGACACTATGTTTACCAGCCTGATGCAGCAACGCCCACTGATGATTTCGAGCATCATCGAATTTGCCGAACGCTGGTACCCGGACGTCGAAGTAGTGTCCCGCACAACCGAAGGCCCAATCCATCGCTACACGTACAAGGAAATGGGACAACGCTGCAGAAAAATGGCGCTAGCCCTCAGCAAACTTGGCGTTTCTCAGGGTGATCGTGTGGGTACACTCGCATGGAACGGTTATCGTCATCTTGAGCTCTACTACAGTGTCTCTGGCAGTGGTGCAGTACTACATACCATCAACCCGCGTTTATTTGCAGAACAAATGGCATACGTCATTGATCATGCAGGTGACAAAGTCATATTCACAGACCTGACATTCATACCGATTCTTGAAAATCTACTCGAAAATCTGGGAGAAAAATTAAACAAAATTGAACACATCGTTGTAATGACTGATCGCGACAATATGCCGCAGTCAAAGCTCGACAACCTGCACTGCTACGAGGATCTACTCATCGCTGAGTCCGGTGACTATCAATGGCCGGAGTTTGATGAGAACGCAGCATCAAGCATCTGCTACACCTCAGGTACTACAGGCAACCCAAAGGGAGTAGTGTATTCACATCGTTCTACACTTATTCATGCGATGGGTAGCTCGGTACCTAACGGACTTGGCTTATCAGGCAATGACTCGATTCTGCTTGTGGTGCCACAGTTTCACGTCAACGCCTGGGGCGTTTCGTATGCCGGACCTATGAATGGCTGCAAACTGGTATTGCCCGGTCCGGCGATGGACGGGAAATCAATCCATGAACTACTAGATTTGGAACAATGCAGTCTTTCTCTCGCGGTACCGACAATCTGGATGATGCTAACTGCCTACCTGAAGGAGTCCGGTGCGCAGCTTCCTCATATGAATCGAGTAGTAATAGGCGGCTCAGCTGTGCCAGAAGCGATGATCCGGTCTTTTGAACAAGACTACGATGTACAGGTTATTCACGCGTGGGGTATGACGGAAACCAGCCCGCTGGGTACATTAAATTTTCTGCTGCCACATTTGCAAGAGCTCGACTACGAAGCGCAAATGGAAACAAAGCTCAAACAAGGTAAAACCGTCTTTGGTATCGACATACGAATAGTCGATGATAAAAACAATACACTGCCGCACGATGGCGTGGCATTTGGAAAACTACAGGCCAGAGGCCATTGGGTAACTTCTGCTTACTATGGGGAAGAGCCTTGCATCGACTCTGATGGCTGGTTCGACACAGGTGATGTAGCAACCATAGATAAAGACGGCTACATGATGATTACTGATCGAACCAAGGATGTCATCAAATCCGGTGGTGAATGGATCAGCTCAATCGAGCTTGAAAACATCGCAGTCGGACACCCGAACATTGTTGAGGCAGCAGTGATAGCAATAGCACACCCGAAGTGGGATGAAAGACCTTTACTGATAGCTGTAACACAACCAGATACCAAGCTCGAAAAAGTAGAGCTACTTGACTACGTTGCAGAACGTGTTGCCAAATGGCAGATACCCGATGATGTACAGTTTGTTGATGAACTCCCACACGGCGCGACAGGTAAGCTAAACAAGTTAAAGCTTCGAGAAGACTTTAAAGACTATAAATTTCCTGGTACTTAAAGTACCACTCACTACAAATACCGTACAATCCTACAGCCAATCTGATACTAGCGGACCTTTATGCTGCAACTTCTCTATTCACAGCAGTACGCGCTGGCTGTACTGATTATTATCGCGCTGATTATATCGTTGACGTTCCATGAGTATGCTCATGCGGCGTCTGCAAAAATTTTAGGCGACGATACAGCGCAACGAATGGGAAGACTCAATATCAACCCGGTCGCTCACATTGATCCAATGGGCCTGTTAATGGTAGTGCTGGTAGGGTTCGGCTATGCCAAACCAGTTCCAACAAACCCAAACAACTACACCAGTCGCTGGGGTATACCTCTAGTGGCTGCGGCAGGTCCCGCCATGAATCTGGTACTTGCCTTTGTCGTCATCAATATTTACGCGCTAGGTGTGAAGTCCGGATACACCTGGTTTACAGAGCCCGGGCCCGAGAGGTTTTTCTTTTTATTGGCGTCAATCAATTTGATCTTGATGCTTTTTAACCTGATCCCGCTTGGTCCACTGGATGGACACTACATACTCGGATTCCTACTACCCGACAATCTGTCTCGTACGTATCTCCATTACAACAGCCGCTACGGCCACTTTGTATTTCTCGGATTGATACTACTGAGTATTCTCGGTATTCCAATTTTTAGCAGGATTATGTCTATGGCAAGGAGCATTCTGCCGAACCTTATTATTGTCTAGCACTTGTTATCTCCCCGCTGGAAAACACATTGACACCAGTGCGGGGTTGACTCAGTAAGGTTTCTGCCCCAGAAAATTTCCCGGCGGATCGTAGTTGCAAACCCAAATTTGCGAACTATCCGGACAACTTGCGGCGGCACAGCCCATGACTTGTGAGTCTCGCCATACCACCTGAGTGTAGTTTTCGCAGGTTTTACCTATACGGCACTTATTGTCTTTATAGTTGTAGTCAACGCCCTGCTGCGCCCAGAAAAACACCACACTATTCTCATCAACAGGTGCAACCTCTGTACGTCCGTCACCGAATAGTTCCGGCTCAATACGTTGAACATTTTCACCGAGACCGTTCTTGAAACCGGGCAACACAAGCAGTCCTCTTTGTCTTGCGATGCAGTTACCTTCACCGGTCAGGAAGTTTGCCCATTCGGCGGCCTTAGCCTCCAGTCTCTTGGACCAGCGCAACGGCGGAACACCTAGCCTGCTGCGAACAGAGTTATGACTGTTTAAAATACTCTCCCCATTGATACTCAGATTTGTTGCAGGAATATTGACGGGTACGTTCACCGGTTCAGGTGCCCGGGTATCGAGAGTGTTTTGCGAGGAACATGAGACAATGGCAACCACAAGAGCTGCCATTGTCACCAGTTCGGATACTACTTTGATTTGTGCTATCAATTACTTTAGCCGATTTGTTCCTCGATAGCGCAATCGGGAACATTTGCTTTTACATGGCTGATAGCGCTAGTACGCTCTTCAACACTTGGAAACATTGCACTGGTTGCAACTACCTGGCCATTAGCGGACTTCACATTGAAAAAGAACATACCATTAGCGGATTCTTTCAATACGTAACGCTTATCTTCCACACAGTTCTTCTTTACAGAGTTTATACCTTTGGAAGCGCTGTCTTTGGCTTTGTAGTTTTCACTTTTCAAAACCATCTTGCCTTCATCGTTTACAAAAGAAAAACTAAATGGTTCTGCAGCACTGCTTTTTTTCAGTAAGGCTTTCATTGTCATATCTCCTATATATTTCGAACTTCTTCGTAATTCCACTTCGAGTAATGAATATATCACCGAAAAAATAGGTTTATGCCGGGCGTTACGATATTTTGTAATTGAGCGAAATGAGCGAAAAAAAGAAACACCCTGTGCCGCTGCCTACAATCGAATGTCTACAAATGAAAAAAAGGGCTATCCCCTTATATTTTCAAGGAATTTTTATTTTGGATTATGTCTGAATAACGGCAATAAAATCAGCTCCGAGCAAGATTTTGCTTCCGCTCTGCCGTTACCGAATTTTACATTGATAGATTTTCTCTCCCTCCCTGGACTTAAAAAAGCTTAACGCCCACCGTGGATGCAACACTATTACACGATTCAGGTTCTTCATAGTACCCAATTAGTAGAAGGCAGACTGTACTACACTGAACAAACATCAGTCCCAAAAGAAGCAGCTTGCATAAAAATCACAAGCTGCACCCGATTACCCGGCTAACAACAGCATCTACTCTTCTGCTTGAGTGAGCTTTGTTTCTGCCTCCTCTTTATCACCTTGCAGTTTGAGCCATTTATAACGATCCACTGTATCAACAGGCACATTAGCGAATTTATCATCGCGCAATACAAGCAGATGAATTTTGTCACCTGGTTTATATTCAGTCCAGATACGGGAATACATTTCCTTTAGGCTAGCAACTTGTGTCTGATTGACAGCAATAATCTTGTCACCGGCTTTGATTCCAGAATCCGAGGCTGGTGCATCCTGATAGACAGCACCAACTTTTATTCCGTCTTTGGTATCTTTTGTTTCCATACCAAGCCATGGCTTAACTGATGACTTACTCCTACCGGTAGTTAGCAGCTCACCCATAACGTCTTTCAGTGCATCTATCGGGATAAATATATTTCCCGGCACGCGAACCTTCGGATCTATATCGATATCAATCGATACCAGAGAACCGATGCCAAGTAACTCTGCCTTGGCAGACAACAATGCGGCTCCACTAAACTCTGTGCTTGGTGGATACGTGTGTATAGCATTGTCCAACATATACTCCCACCCGGCAGTAAATGGCTTAACTTTTCCTACCGTTACAGATTTAGCACCTTGCTCACCAGATGCTGGAAGAATCAACACTTTCTGTTCATTTTTTACCTCAGATGAATTACCCAACTGCAAAGCATGAGTAGAGCGGAAATTTTTAGGCCGTAACAAACCAAGACCAATGCTGTCATCGTATGCAATGATTTCAGCTTCATCTGTTATACCATTGGCGAATGTTACAGACACGGTTTCCGCTTCGGCAATAATATAACCGGCCGTTGCGATTAACCCATCTGAATCAATCACAACACCACTACCTTTGCGATCCGTACCAAATGTTGATCCGGTCCTGGCCCCCTCTCGAATACTTGCCTCAACGGTAACAACAGCCTGCATAATTTGCTGTACTGGATCATTCACCGCCGGCAACGCGCTCGCAATTTCCGGTTCAGCTATATCATAGTGGTATGAAAAGGGATCAAGTGATGGATCAGCTATCGCAGCCGATGCACAACATAATGAAGCAACAAACAAAGTTTGTTTGAACCTTGCAACGATGCGTAGTGCGTGAGATATGAGCATAACCGGTACCCGATTGCCAAGTGCAAAATTGCCAGGGTGTAAATTAGAGTGCAGACTTGCAGCCTGTTACCGGTAGTAGCAGTCAATGTGCCATACAGGGTGCTTGAAGTACGCGAGTAATACGCTAATGCTGGATTTCCTTCGTTGCTGATTTCCTCTGGTGCTGATTATTGAGAGACTCTTTACCCATAAAAAAAGGGCCGCTAAATAGCGACCCCTCTTTGTTTACTACAACCGAAGGCGTAGGCCTTCAATCATTCAGACTATCGCTGAACACCCAATTTCTTAAGTGTTTCAGTAGTCAAACCACCTACAGCAAGACCACGTGACTGTTGGAATCGCTTAACAGCAGACATAGTCTGACGACCCATTACACCATCAATAGGACCTGGGTTGTAACCAGCACGATCCAGTGCACGTTGCACGTCCTGGATAGTGTTCAGATTAACATTGGTTTCACAGATAACTGATCTCCACTCAAGACGCTCCGGAGAAACCTGAACACGACGTGTAACAGTGTCTGTAACCGCTGGAATTGCTGTACGCATTTCACGTGCAGGCTCTACAATTCGACGAACCTTTTTAGTTTCGTACTTTGCAGGGATCTCTACGCGACGTACTGATGGTGGAGTCTTAACAACCTTGCGGGAAACAGTACCATACTTGGCAGGAGTTTCCTGAAGGCAGATTACATTACCCGTTGCAGTACCTGCGCTACGAGCATCAGCAGAACCTTTTGCAACCCAAGTGTGAGCGCCACCAGTTTCCATAATACGCTTAGTCACGTTGTCATACTTTGCTGGAGTTGCAACACGAGTTTCCTGCGCATCAGCTACAAGCTTACGAACACGGATAGTTTCATAACGTGCAGGAGTTTCAGTCATTCTGGTAGTGGCTGGAGTCTTAAGTACGCGCTTGGTTACAGTCTTATAGACTGCTGGCACTTCAACCAGACACATTACTTCACCAGTACCGTTGTCAATCTTCTCAACCGCACCACGACCAGGCTTCCACATTGTCTTCGCGTCTTCAACCATTACGCGCTCTGAAGCTGTTTCATATACTGCAGGAACTTCAACCAGCTGGCGAGAAGCAGGAGCAACCATTACACGCTGTTCTGCCCACTCGTATTTAGCAGGAGTCAATTTGATTTGTTCTGAAGCTTCAGAAACAAGAACACGCTCTGTCACGGTCTTGTAAGTAGGGGCTTCGAAATGCTCGCTGAAGCACTGACCTGCTTGTGCACGGTCAACAGCAGCACCGGCAGCGCGAGCCATTGAGACCAACTGAGAGTCAGCACCGATGTTGCTGCCAGCAGTACTCATAACCCAACGAGAAGACGCTGGAGAAATTTCGTAACGCTCTGTAGCAGTACCGAAAGTGGCAGGGATAACCTTAAGGTCACTGCCAGCTTCGCTTACCATTACTCGCTCTTCAACAGTTTCGAATTTAGCAGGAATGATTTTTACTTGCTCGCTTGCTTCTTTAACCACAAGTGTTGAAGACTCAGTGCGATACTTTGCAGGAATAACAACCTGCGCGTAACATTCACCAGGCTTGGCATTAGGAAGAACATCACCCATGTTGTTTTGAGCGATACCCACGCTTGAAGTGCTTACAAAAGCACCCAGTACAGCTAATTTGAATAACTTTTTGTTCATTATCTATTTCCGATTTAACTTAGGATTTCAACTTGCCAGAGGTTAAGACAGTACATGGATACCGCTCACTGCCGTAGCAGCTAGCTACGTCCCTGAAACTGGCGCCGGTACAAGCTAATGCAACGGTTATGCATATTAGTGACCACCAAAAACAATCCTTGAAACAAGAGTGCGCTTATCGGTTAAAAAGCAACATTTAACGAGCTTATTCAATAACTTACAGATGTAAAAAAGTGTGTATGCTATTCATAACACTTCAATATATGCAAACTATTGGTAATAGACAGACCAATGACACGTCAGACTTCATGCTAATCAACCACCTGTCGTCAAGATAAAGGCAATAGATCCGCCAGAGTTTCTAAACTTCCTAATGAATCAAAAACTCGACTTTTTAAAATTTCTGATTATCACGATAGTTCTGCTTGTGATCGTCGCATCCGGGTGGGGGTTGCTGTCGCTGCAATCGCAGAATCGCCAGTTATCCGTGAAACCTGAGCTTGCCTATTCAAACCTCACACTCGAACCCATACAAAGCAACATCGGCTTACACACAAGACTCCCCTACCGTTCATTAATAAGTGCCGCCGAACAGGTAACAGAAGAAACGCAGTACGGCAGCGGAGAGAAACAAAGCTGCAAGAGAGTACTTGGCGCTAAGGTATGCGCTACCTTGCAATGGCAATATTCAATTCGAAGAGATGGCGACATAGAGATTGAGCCAAAGGATGATCGACTGCAGCTCAGACTTCCAATTAGTTTTGCCGGTGTCGTAAGCGTCGACGGACGCGGCGGCAAATTGCTTGGCTTGAGAAACAAGGAAATCGACGGCAAACTCGAATTGATCGCAGATCTTGATTTTGCCATTGGCAAAGACTGGTGTCCCAAACTGGATAGCGACGTTAACTATCGATGGCGGTCTGACCCAAAAATCACATTGATAGGCTCAATTCGCATCAACCTGCGAAAATCAGTAGATAAGGCACTGCAAAGAAAACTCCGTGACCTGAAGACCCGGCTCAATGATGTAATTGATTGCACGGAATTCAGAAAAATCGTTCAACGCCAGTGGCACACTCACAGTCTTGATATCGATCTGAATGCTAATTCCACCAGCCAACTGTTAGTCACACCAGTCGCAGCATCAGTTTCTAAAGTAGGGATGCTGAAGGATCACGTGAGCGTGGCGTTTGATCTCAACGCAATAGTTAAAATGCGACAGCCAGATCTGACTATCGCCACAGATCCACTTCAAAAAGCGCAGACTCAAAGTGATTTCAATCTACCGGATCTGATCCCGCATACCCGGACGCCAGGCACAGTGGAGTTCAGCCTGTTGATGGAAGTTCCCTACCCGCTGCTGCGTGAGAGGCTAGCCGGCAAGACAGTTGGTGAAACCTACGCTTCGGGCGATTCCCATTCTCTAACCGTAACATCGCTAGATCTGTACCCGGCAGAGCAGTTGTTGATTATCGATGTCGGGTTCAGAGCCGATGCTTTCGGGTCACTGTTTAACACTACCGGTAATGTCTATATCAGCGCACGTCCTGTTGCAGATCCTGCTAACAACCAACTAATTCTCGAGGAATTGCAACTGACTCGTAGCATCGACAGTAAACTAATGACTGCCGTCACAACTGTACTCAGGCATCAATTGATATCGGCATTACAAGAGGCCTCTGTTATCGATCTCCAACCTTCAATGGCCAAAATAGAATCGTCAATTGAAGCCGCACTTTCGAACCCTGAGAAAACAGCCGGTATCGAAGTAAATGTCGAGTCACCGGAAGTAAGATTAATGGCCTTGAACCCACAGGCAAATGGCCTGGCCGCCATTGTTCATCTATCTACCAGGCTACAGGCCAAAGTGCCGGAAGATGTACTGATTCGCTAACACTGCCGATCAATTTATTGATCAAACCGTTCGAGTCGCATCTGATAAAATGCCGTTCATGGATGTCTCTCACATACTCGATTCTCTTAATACCGAACAACGCGAAGCAGTCACCGCTCCACCAGGCCCGCTTTTAATTCAGGCCGGTGCCGGTAGCGGTAAGACGCGCGTGCTGACGCATCGTATTGCGTGGCTGCATCAGGTAGAGCAAGTTTCACCATTCGGTATCCTCGCAGTCACCTTCACTAACAAGGCTGCAGGTGAAATGCGGGCCCGAATCGAGGAGCTCCTGGGTACGTCGGTCGGGCCGATGTGGATTGGCACTTTCCACGGGTTGTCACATCGATTTCTTCGCATGCACTGGAAAGAGGCAAAGTTACCTCAGACATTTCAGATTCTCGATTCAGAAGATCAGCGTCGAATGGTACAACGCGCCATCCGCAGCCTCGACCTTGATGAATCGCGATGGCCGCCACGCAATGCCATGTGGTACATCAACAATAAGAAAGATGACGGCCTGCGTCCGGAACATATTCGCGACGACGACGATCCGACTGAACAACAGATGATCCGTATCTACAAGGCCTACGAGACTGCGTGCCAGTTGGCCGGTGCAGTCGATTTTGCCGAGTTGCTATTACGCGCACTTGAGACCCTGCGCGACAACGAAGAGCTGCTTAAGCACTACCAGAGTCGCTTTCAGCATTTACTCGTTGATGAATTTCAGGACACAAACTCTATTCAGTACGCCTGGCTGCAACTTCTCGCAGGAGATTCCGGGAATATATTCGCAGTAGGTGATGACGATCAATCTATCTATGGCTGGCGTGGGGCAAAAGTAGAGAACATTCTCAATTTTCAGGACCACTTCGCCAATACCAAAGTGATCCGGCTGGAACGTAACTATCGCTCCACAGGCAATATTCTTAATGCTGCCAATGCTTTGATCGAATTCAATGAAGATCGACTAGGCAAAAATCTCTGGACTGATATTGGCGATGGTGATCCGATTACTTTCTACAGCGCGCACAATGAGGGCGACGAAGCACGGTTTATTATTGAGAGGATTCTCGAACATGTTCACAACGGTGGAACTCGTTCGGAGACGGCTATTTTATACCGTTCAAATGCGCAGTCACGTGCACTGGAAGAAGAACTTGTCAGAAGCGGTATCAAATATCGGGTATACGGCGGGTTGCGCTTCTTCGAACGAATGGAAATCAAAGACGCACTTGCCTACCTGCGGCTAATCAGTTTGTCTGACGATGATGTCTCTTTTGAACGTGTCGTCAATCAGCCAACCAGGGGCATCGGTGAAAAGACACTGTCGCAGATACGCACTGTCGCCACCGAAGCCAATGTATCACTGTGGCACGCTTGTGCAGAGATTCTCACAGCTAATGGCTTAAAGGGTCGTGCGGCAACAGCTGTCAGTGGATTTATGAAGCTGGTTATGCAGATGCGTAAAGCTACAGAAGGCATGTCGCTCGATAAAATGATCGAGCACGTAATCCAACACAGCGGACTACTCGATCACTATAAAAAGGATCGTACAGACAAAGGCGAGCAGCGGGTGGAAAACCTGCAGGAGCTTATCGGTGCTGGTATAGACCCGCCGGATCTTCCTGAGGACATGCCGGATATGACAGTACTCGATGCTTTTCTTTCCAATGCGGCGTTGGAAGCTGGGGAGCAACAGGGGGATGAATGGGAAGACTGTGTACAACTAATGACAATGCACTCAGCCAAAGGTCTTGAGTTTCCACTGGTCTTTATCACCGGTATGGAACAGGGTCTTTTCCCGAGTAAGCGCTCCATAGAAGAGTCCGGTAAAGTTGAAGAAGAGCGACGTCTTTGTTACGTTGGTATCACGCGTGCCGAGAAAAAGCTCTACCTGAGTATGGCTGAACATCGCAGACTATACGGTCGTGATCATTTCAATACGCCGTCCAAATTCATATCAGAAATTCCTGCAGAGCTAGTACAGGAAGTACGACCACGTATGCATGTTAGCCGGCCGATGGCATCAACACCAGCACGTCGCAGTGCACTCCGGGAAGATAACCAAACTGGCTTAACTGTCGGTCAGAGAGTGCGCCATTCAAAATTCGGTGAAGGTGTTGTTACCGACTACGAGGGCCAGGGGTCCCATGCCCGGGTCTACGTGAACTTTGAAGAAGTCGGCAACAAATGGCTGGTAATGGCTTACGCTAATCTTGAGGTACTAAATGTTGCCTGACATGTCAGTGTGGTTGGAGTGATTCAGACTAACTCCTGTATGGTCTGAACGACTTACCCCCTCCCCGGCGCTTAGACGCCGACCCTCCCGCTGGGAGGGGTATCAGTTGCGGATGTTTTCTAAATTCCGAACGACATTCTCCATCAGAGAATACAAAGCGTTTTTTGCCTTGCAAGAGGGTATCTGACTATTACAACTTATCACGCAATGAATAGTAGAACATACCGAGCTTCAACAATGGCGAGCGCAAAAAGGTACCACCCGGAAACGCCATATGATCAACTGCTGACATTACATTGAAGCTATCGAGCTTGCCGACCATCGCTTCAGCACAGAGTTTTCCCGCCATTGTCGCCATACCGACACCATGGCCCGAATACCCCGATGATGAAATTACATTGGCACTTAGCTGCTTTATATAAGGCATCCGGTTCATGGTTATTGCCAGAGTCCCACCCCAGCCATAGTCCACAGTGACATTTTCCAGTTGTGGATATACATCCAGCATTGCACTGCGAACAAAAAATTTAATGTCTTCAGGAAACCGGTAACCATAACTTTCTCTGCCGCCAAAAAGCAGCCGGTTATCGTTGGATATTCTAAAATAATTCACTACAAACTTGGAATCAGCAACAGCCATATTTTCACGAATCAATGACTCAGCAAGATCTGTGTCTAGTGGTTCAGTCGCGATTATATAGTTATTGATCGGCATCACTGATGATGCCACCTGTCTATTTAGATCGCCCAGGTAGCCATTGCAGGCCAACAACAATCTGCTGGCGCTAACATCACCTCGCTTTGTTTTTACAGTAACTTTTCTTGCAGTCTCCGTGTACTTTAAAACCTCTGTATTTTCATAAATCCGTACATTCTGCTTCACAGCTGCACCAGCATAACCGAATGCAAGCTTTAACGGATGCAGATGACCCGATCCGATGTCCACAGAACCTGAGTAATAAGCCACACTGGCCAGTCTTTCACGCACTTCACTTTGATCGGCAAAGGTTATTTGATCGTACTGATATTCTCGATTCAGCTTTGCAACATAAGCTTCAGTTTTCCGTGTAAATCCTCGTTTGTGATTTACATGCACAATACCGGGACGGTAATCACAATCAATATTGTGTTCATCAATTAAATCTTTTACGTGTTGTTTTGAAGCCTCTGCAAGATCCCACAACGCCCGTGCCTGATCCAGCCCATATCGTTCTTCAAGCTCATCCTGTTCGAGCCGTTGTCCGCTACCTAGCTGACCACCATTACGACCGCTCGCACCCCAACCAATTCGATGTGCATCGAGAAGCACGACATCTACACCTGAGGCCACCAGTGTCAGCGCTGCAGAAAGGCCTGTGAAGCCTGCGCCAATGATACAAACATCACAGCTGACTGATTCAGCTAACGCCGGCTGGTGATCGAGTTCACTGCAACTTGTGGCGTACCAGGAGGGCGGATACCGGCCGGTTTGATCATTGCTATATAGGAGATTATTTTTCAACATCCTGAGATATACACATTCACACGGTAGTCTCAGTCTAACAGTGTGTTGAAGAGATGCTGATTTTCAGAGCAGCGACTTGGGAGCTATCGATAGCCCGCAATCTGGCAGGCACAGCCGCGCGAGCTATTACCGAGAGGCTAGTAATCTATTTTTAAATCGAAGACTACTTTGTCTCTGTGATCTTCAGACTGGATGTCGAAAGATAACTCCCAGCGACCATTCATACTGAATTTCAAACCTTTGACCAGATATTTACCTTCTCCCAGGTATTCACTGACCTGAGGTTGCGTCGGTAAACCATGGCCATGCGCTGGCATGCCACCGCCTACAGTAATACGTGCGGGGCTCACTGCTTCACCGCTAACGGACTCAACGGTCAGAATCCACTCGAGAAATTCATTTATTTCAACTGCGTTTTCCACTTGCGAGTCAAGTGTCACATTAAAAAGACCTTGCTCAGAGGTCTGCTGCCAGACGAGTGTTTCCTGAGTTGCTTGTTCACCCACCACAGTGGCGGTAATGAACACAAGACAGAAAATAGACAACTTCAGGATATTGCTCATAGTGAATCGCATTTCTTGAGGGATTAAAGCGAGTCCAAAAAACATAAGGTCGCCCAGGTTGGACGACGATATGGACCCACAACTACCTTTACGCTGTGCCGACTTCCTCTAGATACTCGTCGACCTGCTCGTCATGAGCGACGTTACCGCTATCGGCCATCAGGCGTTCAACTTCTGCAGCCTGCCAGCCTTTGTCGCTGCGTGTCTGTAAGAATTCTACTTCTTCACCCTCGTTAAGTGATTTATAGCCATCACCCATTATTGAACGGTAGTGTACAAACACATCTTCTTCGTCAGCATTCAGGATAAATCCATACCCTTTTGCATTATCAAACCACTTCACTTTGCCTACTGATTTAGCCACCTTAGTACCTTTCTATTTCAAATAAACCAACCCAAACGGGCAACCTCACCACAAATATCACTTAAACTTCTTACGATCTTCGATTGCGTTGCAGAATTTAACATAGTCCTATTTTCACTGCCAATTGGCCAGCGAAAATTTACTCACCACGTTTCGGGTATTGTGACGTAGTGACCTCTACGCAATATTCGAATCTGAACAACCGCTTGGCACTAAACTTCCTAAACCACGGATCGATGCAATTGAAAAAAGTTGCACATTACTTTAATTCATATGTCTACTCTGTCGAGTCGGATTAGGAAAAACACAGTTTTGGCGATCAGTTCGAGTTCGTGAAGCAGTTTTCTTTCAGCAAGGGTACAGCGTTGAACATCTCTACAATGAATTCAGGATCGAGCCTGCTGCAATCGGCACGGAACCTATTGATTCGAAATAACAAAATACCAACCTGGATGATACTCAGTGTCAGTGTGGCATGGCTCTCCTGCGCGGCCCCGGTGGCAGCGCAGCAAGGCATATGCGTGGCACCACAACGACCTGTGTGCCCACAAATTGTCGCACGTGTCCCACAGCACGAATTCACTTTTTCACGGCTGATATTTGCAGATAATCCTGTTGCTGTTCATGAACTCGGAGACTACGTCGGGTTTCCTCATTGGCAGGCGGACTGTTCAGACTCTGATCCGCACTTTATCTCCGCAATAAAGCGCATGACACGAATAGATACCAACAAGACGTCACAGAGTATTTCTGTCTCCGACGAGTCTCTGTTCGATTATCCGGCGCTATACATGGTGGAGGCTGGCTTTGCATCGTTCACACAGCCCGAAGCGGATCGTTTGAAAGAATATTTGCTGCGTGGCGGATTTCTGCTGGTAGACGATTTTCACGGCAGCTACCAATGGGGCAAATTCGAAGAATGGATGGGTCAGATTTTTCCCGACAGAGAAATCGTTGATCTACCGAAAGAGCACGAGATCTTTCATGTTCACTTTGATATCAACAAGTTTGTTCAGATACCTGGCTTAAGAGCATTGTGCCTGAATAATGGTGCTACCTGGGAGCGCCCGATGAGCAAGGCCGGCACCATTATCGAGAGCAACAGTTCCCGGCAACAACCCGCCTGGCGAGCGATTCTGGACGATGATGATCGCGTCATGGTAATGATCAACTGGAACGTTGACCTGGGTGACGCCTGGGAACATGCTGATATGGAGGAGTACGCGTCAGCTTATACCTCTACGGCTTACCGCCTTGGCGTTAACTATATGATCTACAGCCTGACTCACTAAGTGCCGGGTCGCTTTTCATACCGACCATACACGGTACCGTGCAGGCATCGCCGAGGCTTTACACTTCAGACTTAGGGACTTTGATCTGGTTTGATTTGATTTGGTCTGATTTGATTTGGCCTTATATTTAGTCTCGCGTTTAGCCTGTAACAGTACTTTCGCATCTTCGCCAATGTGAGCCTCACCACGCACACGTGCAAGCTGCATTTGTTTCTCACGTTCGAGAAAGCGCTGCCTCTGTTCATCGGTTATCTCATCATAACATTTCGGACACTGGGCGCCGGCTATGTATTGCTCACTTTGTTTATCTAATTCTGTAATTGGACGTCGACAACCGTGACATTGTTCGTAACTTCCGGGTTCCAGTCGATGAGTGACAGTCACTCTGTCATCAAAAACAAAACACTCACCTCGCCATAACGACTCACTCTCAGGTACTTTTTCAAGGTACTTTAGAATGCCACCTTTGAGATGGTAAACCTCTTCAAAGCCCTGTTCGCGCAAGTAGGCAGTTGATTTTTCACAACGAATCCCTCCAGTACAAAACATCGCGATCTTTTTGTGTTTGTTCTTATCCAGGGACTGCTCAGCATAGGCCGGAAACTCACGAAAAGATTCGGTGTGCGGGTTTAGCGCACCAGCGAAGCTGCCAACCTCGCATTCATAGTCATTCCGGGTATCTATCAGCAACACTTCTGGATCAGAAATAAGTGCGTTCCAGTCTTCGGCATCGACGTAGGTGCCAGTGGCGTTTTGCGGATCAATTCCTTCAACCCCCATTGTCACGATTTCTTTCTTTAGTTTTACCCTGGAACGTTTGAACGGAAGCTCTGCACTGACAGACTCCTTACAATCAAGATCTGCCAGGTTGGGTATCAGCCGCAACCAGTTCAGTACCTGGTCTACCCCTTCCCGGGATCCTGCAATTGTGCCATTCACTCCTTCTGTCGCGAGCAGCAATGTGCCACGAACCCTTTCATTTAACATCAGGTCCAGTAAAGGCTGACGCAGCGACTCGTGATTATCGAGCCGAACAAACTTGTACAATGCACAAACGATCGTGGTCTGCACTTTAATTCTCCTGGCCATCCGAGACGTAAATCCGGTGCCTTTCGATTGTTTACAGAAACTCTGAAATGACAACACATTGTAATGACAGCTATCCGCAGTTACTACCGTGTCGACCGATTTCCATAAGTTTATAGAAACTGCCGCCAGAAAGCACAAACGCGGTAAATACAAATGCGAACAACAAATGCAAAGCCGTGAACTACTAGAAAAGCTTATCGCCTATGCCACAGTCAGTCGCGATAGCAACCTGGCGCTTATAGACTTTACCCAACAGTACCTGCAAGACGCTGGTTATACCCCCGAGCTCATTTACAACGATGAGAAAACCAAAGCCAATCTTTACTGCGTAATCGGCCCGGCTGAAAAACCTGGCGTAATGTTGTCAGGCCATACAGACGTTGTGCCAGTAGACGGTCAAAACTGGTCATCAGATCCTTTCATCATGCGCGAGCAAGACAACAAGCTTTACGGTCGAGGGACTTGTGACATGAAAGGCTTCATTGCCTGCGTACTCTCAGCAGTAAAATCAATTAAAGCAGATAAACTGCAAACCCCCCTACACCTTGCTTTCAGCTACGACGAAGAAATCGGGTGTATCGGTGTAAGGCGCCTGTTAGACACATTGAAATCTGCAAAAACAAAACCAAAGTTCTGTATCGTTGGTGAACCGACAATGATGCAGCCAGTCATTGAACACAAGGGAAAAACTGCAGCAAGGGTGCATTGTCACGGGGTTGAAGGTCACTCCAGTCTCGCACCCAAATCAGTGAATGCCATATATCTCGCGACAGACTTAATCAATGAGATCAGATCCATTCAGCAAAGGCTAATAGATCATGGCACCCACGATCGCGAATATGATATCTCACATACTACCCTTCATGTCGGCACACTCAAAGGTGGCACAGCACTAAATATTGTCCCTAACTACTGTACTTTTGATTTTGAAATCCGCAATCTCCCCGTTGACAACCCACTCAAGCTGATTTATGAATTAATTGATGCTGCTGATCAGATTGTCAAACCTTTAAAGGCAAAGCATCCGGGTGTTAAGATAGATATTGAAACAATCAATGAATACCCGGCACTAAATACTACAGCCGAGAGTGACATTGTTGCATTTGTTCGAGAACTCACCGGCGCTAACATACTTGGAAAAATTGCTTTCGGCACTGAAGGCGGGCTATTCAAGCGCGAACTTGGGGTCGAAACCGTTGTACTTGGACCCGGCAATATAGAACAGGCGCACAAACCAGATGAATTTATATCCATTGATCAATTGGACCGCTGCGATCGATTTATCACAAAGTTGATTGCAGCCTTGAGTTAAAAATCAGGCAGATAAATACGTGTTAAGCAACCGGGGTTGATAAGCTGCCCCAGCATAAAAGAATGGTAATAAGAGAAAGGCAATAAGCAATGACGGACACAAAGCTCAATCATCTGGATGTCAATTTTATACGTAGTTGTTTTCCAACATTTGAAGAACCGCTAGCCGCAAAAACTGCCTTTTTTGAAAACGCCGGTGGCAGCTATGTGGCAGGAGCTGTACTCAATCAGCTAATGCATTTTTATAAATTCAATAAAGTGCAGCCATACGGCGCTGCAGAAATTCTTCACACGGCGGGTGAGCAAATGGATAACGGTCGCCAGACGATGGCCGATCTCCTCGGCATAAACTCGGCTGACCTAACCCTTGGCGCATCGACAACTCAGAACTTCAATACACTGGCATACGCTTGCGAAGGTCTGGTAAACAGCAATTCAGAAGTCATTATCACCGATCAGGATCATGAAGCGAATATCGGTGCGTGGGAGCGTCTCTGTGAAAGAACAGGCGCGACACTCAAGGTTTGGAATATCAATACAAAGACTGCTGAACTCGACCTTGAGAGCTTTGAAGCATTGCTGACGCCCAAAACAACGATCGTTTGTATGACACACAGCTCCAATATTGTCGGCACCGTTAATCCGGTAGATAAGGTAATAGCGCTTTGTAAACCAAAAAACATCCGTGTCGCAGTTGACGGGGTGTCCTATGCACCCCATATGTGGCCGGACATTCCCTCTTTAAGTCCGGATGCTTATTGCTTCAGTACTTACAAAACTTATGGAACCCATATGGGGGTGATGTACACCAGCGAAGAATTTCGATCGCAGCTAACACCGCAGTGCCACTACTTTAACCGTGGTTATGAAAGCAAACTACTCGATGGTGCAGGACCTGATCACGCATCAATTGCCGCTTTGGGAGGTTTGGGCGACTATTTCAGCAATGCGCATCAACATCATTTTGGCAATACGGACCAAAGCCTGTTTGAAAAAGCATTACAAGTATCTTCACTGATGCACGCCCACGAGACACAGTTATGTAATCAGTTGCTTGAAGATCTATCAGGTTTACCTGTACACGTGCTGGGTCGCGATCACACTGACGGCCGCGAAGCGAATATCGCACTAATTTCAGACAAACACTCATCCGCCACTTTATCTCAACAACTCGCTAATAACGATATCGCCGCTGGCAATGGTAACTTCTACGCAACTCGTCTACTTGAAAGGATGGGTATCGAAGATATTGAAGATGGCGTGCTGAGAATCAGTTTCTCCCACTACAATACATCCGAAGAGGTTGCACGAGTTGTCGATACACTCAAGGCATGCCATTAGCTAAATCTGGAAAAAGTAGAAACCCTTCTTCGACATGCAGTATCGGCACCGCCGGGTTTAGAATATAGTCCTCGATCAGTACCAGGAGATAAGCAATGAGCGAACTGATAATCAAGCTCAAAGGGGAAGTCACAGATACCAACTTCGATGAATGGAAAAACGACCTCATCGCAAAGCTGGGCAGGATCAACACTGAACTCTCCACTGATGATGACTTCGCTAATGCTGAGTCTGATGTACGCGCAATTAAGGCCGGAGAGAAATCTCTTAAAGACGCCAAAGCAACAGCACTGGAACAAGCAGCTGAAATTCAAAAGCTGTTTGACGCGATTGATACCGTTAGCAGTGAGGCACGAGATGCGCGCCTGGCACTTGAGCGTCAGATTAAGAAAAGAAAATCAGAAATAAAAGATGACATTGTGGACGCAGGAGTTGAAGCAGTAAAAGGCTACCTGCAGAAACAAAGCGAAGCACTGCAATCGTTGCGGCACTCGTGGTTAGAGAGATCCGCCTTTGAAGATGAGATCAAAGGTAAGCGCACGACTTCAAGCATGCAAAAGGCCGTACTTGGTTTGGCAGAGAAAATCAAAACTGAGATCTCTGATCGTGAAGCATCAATTAACGATAATCAGAAAGCTATTGATAATATCGACGAAAAATATAGTGCCGTGTTTCAGGACGAACAATCATTGTTACTGATGGAAAGTGACGCTCTCAAGTCAACTATCGAAGAACGGATTGAATACTTCGAAGCTGAAAAGAAAAAGCAGCCTGTGGAGGCCGTAGCCGAAGAACAATCTGAAGAATCAAACGAAGAAAATGCCACCGAACCAGAAGACAATGAACCAGAAGACACTAAATCAGAAGAGGAAGCTTATATCCATCCGGCCGATCAGTCGCATGTTATATCAATTGAAGTATTTGCTGAAATTGACGACGCACAGACACTTTTTGATGAAATAGACGATCAATATTCAAATCGTGAAATCGTCGGGGAAATAAAACTCAGCTAGCAGCGGCTGCGGACAAGTACGGTAACATTTACAGCCGCGTGTTAACCTAGCCCGGTTTATTCATGAAAATGACGGCACCCCGCTTGATCTTTGATTCCACAGCGAATTTTTTCTCTTGCAAATATCAGTAAGCCAAGTAAATGAAAACATGGAACGCGAGAAGAAAATACCCTGTGAAACCAATGCTCTGCGCGCTATGCTCATCATTTCACAAATAAACCGGGCTAGAGTTGTCGATTAGAATGTTGAGCCCCGTGTAACGATACCGAGGCCAATATATCCAACTACCAGAGTCGAATCGTCTCACAACTGTATTGAAGCTCTTGATGAGGGAGTAACCGTTGTCTGCGAGTTTCACCTCGGCGAGTACCAATTATCAATCTCTCTCATCTATATACTTTGAATTTCACACCGTACTAATTGCTTAAATCTGCTAGCGCAGTCGCCACCTGTCTTGCACCTGCCATTGCAAAACCATGTTCTGAAGCAATATGAAACATCGTCACGCCGAGTTTGTTTAGCGCTTCTGCGGAGCTGGTGTCGGGTGCAAACGTAATACAGGTTTTGTTGTGCTTCTTACAAGCGGCCCCAACACTGGCAATACCGTCTCGAACAAGTTTATCGGTGATATCTGTCACGCCATAACAAACAGCAAGATCGGCTGGTCCTACAAAGAGACCGTCAACCCCGGCAACTGCAGCTATGTCCATACAGGCATCAACACCCTCAGGTTCTTCTATTTGCACAACGACCACAGTTTCCTCTTCGCTCTGTGCCAAAATCTCTGGCATTTTGCGAGTTGCGAATCCCGCCCAACGTGTGGAACCAGCGAAGCCGCGACCTCCATGACCGAAGCGCGACCAGCGAGCTACTTGTTCTGCTTTTTCATGCGCATCAACATGAGGTACGACGACGCCTGTGGCACCACTATCCAGCACTTTCAATATCTCTTCCCGGTCACCTGATGGCACTCTGACCAAAACCGGAAAATCAAGAGCACGGGCAACAGCTAAACAGGCATCCAGTCGTCCCCGGTCAAATGGTGCATGCTCAGTATCTACGGTAACGTAGTCAAGACCCGACAAAGCCATAATTTCGATTATGTCGTGGGATGGAGTTTTGACGAATGTTCCGCTTAATATATCGCCTCTTAACATGCGTGTACGTAAACTATCTGCGGCCATTTGATTTATCCTGTTTAGGTGAGTAACTTAACTGCATTTTTCATTTGGATACGCCCTTCAGCGGAAAAGTGCAATACAAATCGCGTGAGCGCGCACAAGAACATGGCTCGCTACCTGTCAAACTTGATCCGGTAAGCCGTGCTGCGATCTTTTCGTTCAAGGCCAAATAAACACTGCTATTTTAGAAATGAAACAAACGATTGATCTTGAACCTCTTAGCAAGAGCCCTTTCTGAAAGCACACCCACCTTATGCATGTGGCACCTTATGAATAATGCAGGTTTACGGAGCAAAATATTGCGCCTACGCTCAATAGTCAACACAAAC
Organism: uncultured Granulosicoccaceae bacterium; assembly: GCA_938020525.1. Taxonomy (GTDB): domain Bacteria; phylum Pseudomonadota; class Gammaproteobacteria; order Granulosicoccales; family Granulosicoccaceae. The sequence continues at coordinate 25,713 of CALIHW010000161.1, forward strand.
CTGTATTACCTGCGGATTACTCTCTCAAGACCGGTTATTGCTTTGCTTTTAACTACCATACTTAGCTCATGTAGCGGCGGACAAAACTTTTCCCAGTTCCCGGGATTTGCACAGCACTTTGCCAACTACCCGCCAAGTGACTCGCCGCCAACTACAGCAGAGGTAGCAATACTTCAACAATATAAGCCACGCATCTTTGCATCTGAAGGTCAAATGCAGCCGGTAGATTTCTACAAAGACTATATTGCACACGGGACTTTGCACGTAGATGGCAAAAAGCACTACGAAAAACCAACCGCTGCATTGTTAAACCAATACCGTGATGACCCAAATGCGCTGTTTGAATACAAAGGCGACTATAATCAACCCGGAACATCAGTGATATATGCCCGCATCGACTATGAACAAATAACTCATCAAAACAAAAAATACGATTTCACGTTTCTCACATACAATCTGGTCTTTCCCGTCAGCGGTATTTTGCAAGGCCTGGGTACATTACAGTCCTTCGGGTTAGCTATTGTCGGCAACCTGAGTGACTGGCATCAGCTCGACCACTATGTCAACGTCAGTGTTGTACTGCTTGATTCAAACCCAGTTGCCATGACGCTGCAGCAGCACAACTACCAGACGACTTACATGCTCGATCCCCGGTCACCAGAGATAGCCGTTGATATCGCGATGCGTTCCAATGAACTGTACCCACACAGCAGCAACAAAGAACAGCACCCGGCTGTGTCTTTTCTGAGCGCTGATAATATAGAGTTTCTTATAAGCAATAAAAACAAACCAATGATGGCAGGCTATGACATCACCCATGGTGCAAAAGAAATCAACTATGAGCTAATGTATTTACCTCAAACTGATGCTTTTTATCAATTCAAAGGATCCCTGGGGAAAAACCGGTTGTTGCCCGGTCGAAGCGGTCCGCCAGGTGCAGACTACGCCACCCTGCCTGAATTGATGCCGCGTCATATTCGTCTGATCACGGGTTTACGAACCGATTCGGCGGATACTGAAATCGCGTTATTCAACAAGCTATTTGATAAAAAGAACTTTGCTATCAGACCACTGGGAGTAAATGCCTACAAAGACCGCTTTTTTAGCGCTTTGAATAAACTACAGCAATGAGTGAAGTCTGGAAAAAGCTCGTACTTGATAACACGGCCGCAACCGATGCTTACAAAATTGAATCTGTACAGTCACTATGGAGCGGGTTCGGTGAAATATTCAGGGTGCAACTTCAACCGGAGTCACTTGGCACCCTCATCGTTAAGCAAGTTCTTCCTCCTGAGCATGCACATCATCCACGTGGCTGGAATACGGACCGCTCACTGATGCGCAAGCTGCAGTCTTACGATGTTGAATCATACTGGTATCAAAGCTGGAGCCAACAATGCAATGACAAATGCCGGGTTCCCGCATATATAGCTTCGATAAAGGAAGGCACTAAAAGCTGGATTCTACTGGAGGATCTAGATGCCGCAGGTTTTAACAAAAGACTCTCTGACCTGACCGTAGAACAGGCCAAGCCCTGCCTCTCCAGGTTGGCCGAATTTCATGCACGCTTCCTTCATGCAGAGCCACAGGGTTTGTGGCCTGTTGGCACGTACTGGCACCTGGACACACGACCAGATGAGTTTGGAGTGATGCAAGACGGAATGATAAAAGATCTTGCAGTAGACTTAGATCAATTGTTAAGCAATTGTAGTTACCGCACACTGGTTCACGGAGATGCCAAAGTAGCAAATTTTTGTTTTAGTAATGATGCAACAGAAGTTGCCGCGGTCGATTTTCAGTATGTAGGTGGTGGCTGTGGAATGAAAGACCTGGCCTATTTCTTTGGCAGTTGTTTTGATGAACATGACTGCGAACGATTTATTCCTGCTCTGCTCGATTACTACTTTGAACAGCTGACCGGAGCCACGGCAAATCATGTTGACAATGATGCACTGGAGCAGGAGTGGCGTGCATTGTTCGCGCCTGCTTGGACAGACTTTTATCGATTTTTACTAGGCTGGCTTCCGAAAGACGCAGATATCAATTCAAAAACCCACAAAAAGATCAATAGCTATACTGAAAAGCTTGCGCAGCAAGCCATAGCACATCCACTACTGAGTTCGAGTTAGGCTCTACGCAGTTCTAGCTTGCTGTATCGTCTGCAGAATCGGTGTCTTCGGCCTGCAATTCTTCCAGCTGTTCTTCTGACTTATCAAACCACAAGCGAGATACGAAATTATCCTTCGGCCATTGGAGCTCAAATAGCCCAAGCCTGATACCGGTGTGGCGATCTTTCAATGAAATGAAGATCTCTTCCGCCTTTTCAATATTGCCAAGTTCATGCTGGGCAATTCCCTGACTATACAAGGCGGTGTCGACATAGGTGCTATCAGGATGCTCGTTAATCAGGCTTTGAAAATTTTCATAAGCAGTTTGATAATCTCCATGATCAACCATTTGTATATAAGCACGCATATACTTGGCATCATCTACCAGGTAACTATCATCATGTTGTCTAAGCAGAGCTTCGAGTAATTGAAGCGAAGCCTGGGTGTCACCTGCATCGCGTTTATCAAGCGCTGTTTTATACAAGCCGAAATCACTCCCGGTACCATACACATCGGCTTCCGCAAGCAACGGTAATTTGATCATTGCCCGTGCCCTGTTGGCGGTAGTAGCCCCGGCTTTCAGATACTCACGGTATTGATCACTGGCACTAACATAGTCGCCAGCCTCTTCAAAATCGCGAGCGATGTAGTAGAGAGATTCAACACGGTTGGAGCCAACCCCGACAATGGTGTCGTAGTCAACATTCAGTGCAGCGTTACGCTGACCATTGCCCAGCGGTGAAAACGCCACATCGAATTCGATTTCATCACCCGGCTCAAGAATTATGCCCTGAGGTAATTCTGCAACGAAATCCTCCATATTTTCCCCAACAATGGAGATATTGTTTATCGGGTAGGTATCTACTCCAATGTTGGACAATTTGAATTGCTGTGGCGTGAAGCTGCCAACATCCTGTACACCGTAACGAAAATCAGTTAGGGAAACTCTGAGACCTTCGATTTCGCCTTCCAGAAGCTTTGCATCGTCCTCTTCACCGCCACCCGAACAGGCGGTTAGAAGAGCAGTAACAACTGCAGCAGTGATAGCACAAGTACGAAAGGTCGATATTATTCTTTTAGGCATGTGGTCAGTTACCGTACCAATCCGTTGTTAAACCTGACATGCTCCGGTCTGTACCCAGGTCACACCGTATGGGCACAGAAAGCAGGTTCCGTGACGGAAAATATGTCTACTAATTCGCAGCGTTGGTAGTCTTAAAGAAGTTCAGCACATTACTGCAATCTTCCAGCGACTCTGAAATCTTGTCCGCGTTTGCGGCTTCCTGCTGCAGCTGTTGCACTGTTGCTACCTGCCCTTTCGCCTCAGCAATTTGACTATTGATACTGTTAACAGCCTCCTGCAAAGCGTCGGACACATCGCCAAACTCTTTGTTGTCTTCAGCACGCAGACGAACATTGAGGTTACCCTGGCCTATTTCGCGCAGCGCACGTTTAACTGCCAGAATTGGCGCGCCCAGCTTGCGGATGATGTACATACTGATCAATGTGGTCACCACCACGTTGACCACGAGCATCATTACGATCCAGCGTCCCAGAACGCTTCCCAAACTCGGAATCTGCTCATTCAGCATGTTCATGTCTTCAGAGACGAACAGCATCGGTGAATTACCAGCCACGAGCTGACCAAGCATCTGGTTATACATCAGGGCCAGCATCACAGTCGTGATGACCAGATACAGCGTTGCGAAAGCGATCACACGGCGAATTTCGCGCGCCTGAAAAGTTTTGTCTTTAAGTATCGCTAAAAGGAAGAACGAATCGGATGACCGGGCCATAGTTGACTCTCATGTTGAAACCAGTGGCTATCACTTATTCTTCGACATACAGGCAGACAACTTGACCGGAATTTACGAAAACAGGTCAGCAATGGCGGAAGAACGTGGGAGTCGAACCCACCAGACACGTCTGACGCGTCTCATCGGATTTGAAATCCGCGCCCGTCACCGGATCGGGACGTTCTTCCGGAAGTGGACCACACTATAACCTGCACTGACAAAAAATGCGTCATTGTTCTTGTCAAAAATGGCCACAAGTGGACCATGAATCAAGCCCACAAGTTCAAAGCCATTAGAGACAGATCACAGGTTCAGGTCATGGACGCAAGCCAGGTATTTCAGGCCACAGACTCCAACATGCGCTGGTAAATCTCTGCATCGGTTGCCCCTTCACAACCGAGAACCAGTACTCTTGCGTTAGTGTAGTCATGTTGTGCGGCGGTAGCGCTCGCCAAAAAAGCCAGAACACCGGGTACTGCACACTCTCCAGCCTCTATTGCGTGCTCAGCCATCTCGCCATCCGCAAATAACCTCATGGCTGACGCGACCTGATCATCGGAAATAGTCATCACCTGGTCACAACAGCCAGACAAGATTTGCCAGGCAAGCAGAGACATCTCACCGCAGGATAAGCCTGCCATTACCGTCTCTTTAGTGATTTCTACTGTTGCAGGTGACTGCTGCACGAAACTTTGCAAAATACAGTCTGAATACTGTGACTCTACAACGGTGATGTGGGGTCTGTCTGCGCCATATTCCATCCACAACCTTGCAGCAATTGCCGCGGCCAGACCGCCGACACCTGCCTGCAGAAAAACATGTGTTGGCGGCGCATCAATCTGATGGATGACCTCACTGGCAAGTACGGTATAACCTGCCATAACATCAGACGGAATCTCTGTATAACCTTCATATGAAGTATCAGAGATCATCTGCCAGTTGTTTTCCTGTGCTTCTTTCGCACAGAGTCTGACAGATTCATCGTAGTCACCGTCGATACGAACTACCTCGGCACCGAGTGATGCCATCGCCGCTTCGCGGCCCTGACTGACCTCAGCATGTATGTATATTCGACACGGGCAACCGGCATTCATTGCCCCCCAGGCCACTGATCGACCATGGTTACCATCAGTGGCGGTAACAACCGTTAAAGATGATGCAAAGTCTTTGATGCTGCCCTGTCTTATGTCACCAAGGGCTACCTTCTTACCTTGTTGTTTAAGATACTCTGCAGCAACATACTTAAGCACTGCATAAGCACCGCCAAGTGCTTTAAAACTGCCCAGATCGAATCGGGTTGATTCATCTTTATAGTAAATCGCACTACAACCCAGATGAGATTCCAACTTACTCAATCGGTGAAGCTGCGTTTGCTGATACTCCGGCCAGGAACTAACCTCGCGGTAGGCATCACTCGCAGCAGCCTCTGAAATCACACGATCAGCTGCCTCCGAATAAGGCACGCGTGACGGCTCTACATCAAGCTGTTTGATCCACTGTACGCCGTTTGGAAATCGTGACTGGATATCTGTTTTCATTGTTCGCTCTAAAGTAAACAGTCACGCCAGACTTTCTGACTTACTGTCGTGCAAGTTTTACCATCGTAACCAAAGCGCCACGTGCACCCGTCTCATTCTTCAGGCTTTTGCCTATGGTCTGTTCAAAGGTGATACGCGTCTGTGCCTTCTCTGCACCCATCTTATACGTCAGACAGATACCATCAGTATCTATATCCGTCATGTGCAGATCATCGATTGTGTCTGGGTCAATACTGGTAAAAGCTTTGACATAGAGCTGTAGCGCATCAGCATGGTCTTCATTCATATGATCGACAATACCTTTGACGGATTCAGCATCAAAGCCTGACGAATCTCGGTTCATCTTTATCTCATTTCTTCACCTGATCGATGGCCAATACAGTATTCTTGTCGACACACAGAATCCACTGTTCCTGAACACCCAATTAGTCAACTGCCCGTCCCGGGCATAGAGAATAATATGCTTTCCAAACGCCAGTTTTATATTGACGGTGCCTGGGTTGATCCATCCAGAGGGGTCGATCCGTCCACGCCCAATAATCACGAAGTAATCAACCCTTCTACAGAAGAGACCTTTGCGGATTAACAAACTACCTGCAAACCGGTGATTCTGAACGGGCTAATCGAATTGCTAGGCATGGTAGCGGTTAATGGTTCCATATGGGATCTTCTCTTGTCTAAATTCTTGACACAGCCTTAAACTTCCAGAAACTCCTCTAATCCCCAGACACTACCTTCACGACCGTTACCGGATTGCTTATATCCACCAAAAGGCGAACGTGCACCAAGGGCAGGAAAAAGTGGGCGAAGATACGAACGTGTGCAATGGTGTTCCAAAAATCTTTTTCCGGGCTGTTATGGGACACTCAGTTAGCCCTGGCCACTAGACATAAATATGTCTAGACACTATAATGTCTATTATGTGGCGAATAATCACTTCTAAACGTGTTGAAAAAAAGCTCCGAAAGTTACCGCCACAGACCAAGCGAAAATACCAGGTTTGGTTGGAAATCGTTGAAACCGGAGGCCCTCAGAATCTTCGCAATATCCCTGGTTTTAATGATGAAGCTTTACAGGGGGCACTCAAAGGCAGTCGATCATCAAGACTCGATCTAAGTACGCGCCTGATATACACGGTTCATCAGAACATTGTGACAGTGAACATCGAGGACGTTACTGCTCAACACGACTACAGGAAAAAATGATGCAAACACAAAAAATTGAAGACGACGACTGGGTAGCTGCACCGAACGTAATGATCCTGACTCCCGGTGAAATGCTCAAAGAACTCAGAGAGTTGCATGGGTTATCCCAGCTCCAGCTATCAGCCATGAGCGGTATTGAACAAACCCATATTTCTGCCATAGAAAATGGCCGGTCAGAGCTGGGGAAAGATCGTGCGATTACCCTGGCTGATGCGCTTCAGGTACGACCTGAAGTATTGCTGTTTTCAGCATCCAAATTCAGGGATGAATACAAACTATTTATTGCTGAGTTATTGAATCGTCGGGAGACCATCGGGCATGGTGATCAACAGAGAACGCAAGCCGCTGTCAAATTCGATCAGGTACTGGAAGCAGCCGCTGAATCCGGAATTCGACCAGATGATATTCAGAAAATCGTCAAGTATGTGTTCGAGCCCCGATACATCGCACATAGTGGATCGAACGGTGTTGTCACCATCGATGAGACTTTCGCCTCAAAGTATCGGCAATAGCGTATTGTGAAAAAAATGAAGAACTAACTAACAGGGTGTCGCAAAATAGCATTGTGGAGTATCTTGCCGACTCGCAGATCATTCTTAGCGCGAAGAGCAAAATTTATACGACCTTAAATGTGAAAGAGAAAGGATTTACGGTATACGCTTACGCTACAGTCTAAGATAGTGTTTACCTTAAGACGGAAAAACCACCAGGTGATCAACTTTAAGCCTGACACCAAACTTCTCACCAATTTGATGATCATGGTGTGACGGAGCGAGACAGGCTATCCGGGTATTGCCGGCCATACGCAAGGTATAAAGATGATCGGCGCCGCGAAAGTTCTTTGCAACTACAGTCGCCTTATTGGGGCTGTTGTCATCATGAATAACATCGTCAGGACGCACCAGCAGATCAACAAGCTCACCTTCTTTGTAATCATCGTTCAACATTTCACCGTGTACAAGGCCGAACTCGGTCAGAACCTGACCATCCCCCACTGTGTTTCCACAGACAAATACACCTTCGCCAATAAAATCAGCTACGAACCTGTCTGCGGGTCTGTGATATAGATTGTAAGCACTGTCCCACTGTTTTAATCGACCATCAGCGATAACACCAATGTGATCGGCAATGGCAAAAGACTCATGCTGATCATGCGTCACCAGAATACCGGTAATGCCATCGTACTTTAAAATTTCACGAACATCTTCTGCGAGTTTTACCCGAAGTTCCGAGTCCTGGCTGCTAAACGGTTCATCCATCAAAAGAATAGGCGGCCTGGGTGCGATGGCACGGATCAGCGCAACCCTTTGTTGCTGACCACCAGATAACTGATGCGGATAACTGTCTTTATACTCCTGCATTGACACCAGTCTTAATAACTCATCAACACGCTGTTTGATATCAGACCGGCTCTGACCCTTCAAGCCGAATGCAATGTTCTGTTTTACCGATAGATGCGGAAACAATGCAGAGTCCTGAAACACCATACCAACACGTCTTGCCTCTGGCGGCAATTGCATAGAAGCGTTGGAAACCTCTTTATCTGCCAGCAGGATCTTGCCAGACGCGGGTGCTAGAAACCCGGCAATCGCATTCAGAATCGTAGTTTTGCCACAGCCGCTCGGGCCGAGCAAACAACCAATTTCACCATGCTGAAGGTGAAAACTGACATCACTGACAATGCGTTGCCCACCCAGATCAACACAGAGATTTTCAACACACAGCTGCTGGCTCATTCGCCACTACCTCCAGCACCGACAAGTGCACTTTGACGCAGTTACTTAGATGACAATTCATCTCCGCATCGATAACAGGCATAATTTTATTGTAAATGATAATTGTTCGCATTATCATTTGACTGCCTTAATGAGAATTATTTACAAAGTCTCGCACAACAGCTGCGCTTCTTAAAGTGCGATTATCCACAAGGATCGAATAATGTCCCGAGCACCGATTACCAAATTCGCCAGTGCTGCCAGCCTTGCACTCGCGCTGGCCGCGTCAGCCACCGTCTATGCCGAAGGAGAGGTCAATCTCTACTCATCGCGCCACTACGACACTGATGAGCGGTTGTATTCAGATTTTGCGGCACAGACCGGCATCAAAGTAAATCGCATTGAAGGTAAGGCAGATGAGCTTATTACTCGCATGGTGTCAGAGGGCAACAACAGTCCAGCAGACATTCTGCTTACTGTAGACACCTCGCGACTGGAAAGAGCCAAAGCAGCAGGCGTATTGCAATCAACTGATTCCCGATTGCTTGAAAGCAGAATCCCGTCATACCTGCAGGATGATGACAATCAATGGTTTGGTTTCTCACAGCGCGCGCGTATTTTGTTTTACGACAAGAATGATGTGCAGGATCCACCAATGACCTACCAGGATCTTGCCGATCCTAAATACAAGGGACTGGTTTGTAGTCGTTCTTCCTCAAACGTCTATACACAAACTATTATTGCGGCACTAATTGCTCATCTTGGTGAAGAAGCGGTTGGCAATTGGGCTAAAGCTGTTGTTGCAAACTTTGCCCGTGATCCTCAGGGCGGTGATACTGATCAGCTGCGAGGCATTATTTCCGGTGAGTGTGATATCTCTCTTTCCAACACCTACTACTTCGGTCGCGCCATAAGAAAGCCAGTCAAAGGTTTATCTGACAGCATCGATATGATCGGTTGGGTGTTTCCGAATCAGGATTCAACAGGTGCTCACATGAATCTTTCCGGCGGTGGTGTAGCGAAGAATGCTCCCAACAGGGACAACGCTGTCAAGTTTCTCGAGTACCTGGCCTCTGAGTCTGCACAGCAATACTTCTCTGCAGGTAATGATGAATATCCTTCGGTACCAGGGGTTGGTTTAAGTCCTTCCGTAGCCTCACTTGGTTTCTTTAAGCCTGATGATCTTGCGGCTTCTGATATTGCGGCCAACGTTACAGCCGCGCAGAAGTTATTGAATGAGTCTAGCTGGAAGTAGTTTTAGTTTGACATCACCCTGCTTTGGAGGGTGATGTCAAAGTTGCCAGCAATCGAAGCCCCGAAATAGCCATTCTCCCTCCGGGAGAATACAAAGCGTTTTTTGCTTTGCAAGAGGGATCGATTGCTCAGGTATAACCCCTGCCTGGGTGAACACAACCCCTCCCCGGCCGCTACTGCGTCCGACCCTCCCAGAGGGAGGGTGTCTTGGTTAAGTTATATCGTTG
>CALIHW010000162.1 GCA_938020525.1 uncultured Granulosicoccaceae bacterium
CCCTCAATGGGCAATTGCAACTGACCGCTCGTGTCTGCTTTAACAACTCGACGTTTTATGCCCATCTGAATTGCTCTTTATTCCCTTCAGCAATAATCGCAAAAATTCAGACCTTTGGCGACACCCTCCCGAGGGAGAATGTCAGTGCGGGAATTTGATTGACAATTGACTTCGGTGTATCTATCCAATGCATTGTTAATTAGTGGATGCGCGAGATTATCTATATGTGAAATTTGCTCCGGTAATATTAACCCGCGCCGGTTCATTGGGGTATCATACGGGCCTTGATTTTAGTCTTTCTGTGCTCATCCACCTATGCTCCACGTCTATCACAGCAATCGCCTTGAAGCGCTGTTTATATTGTTGTGCACAATGCGTGAGTCCAGCGTACTGGCAGATCCGCTAACGCCGGAGACGGTGTTGGTAGCAAATTCGGGTATCGGTCGCTGGCTTAATTTTCAGATTGCTGACCGCAGCGGCATTGCTGCCAATATCGATTATAAATTACCGGCCACTTTTGTCTGGCAGCTGTATCGCAGCTGCCTTGAGAATGTGCCGGAAAAATCCGCCTTTGAACGAAATGCTTTGAGCTTACGTGTGCTGAGCCAACTCGACAGTATTAGTAACGCAGATGAAAAAATTTGGTTGCCGCTGCAACGCTATGCAGCATCAGATACTGGCACTTTCGGTGATACCAAGCGTGTTCAGCTGGCAACGCGTATAGCGGATGTATTTGATCAGTATCTCGTCTACCGGCCAAAGATGTTACTTGACTGGGAGAAGGGCTCCAATGAGCATCCTGCCCGGGGTTTTGAAGCTGGTGGTTTTAGCGCCAGTGTCAAGGGTGGCCCTGATACCAATCAACTCTGGCAGCCGGCATTGTGGCGACGTCTTGTAGAGTTGGTGACGGAGCCTCACCGCGCATCACTTTGGCAACAGTTTTGTACTCTGGCAGATAAAGGGGACATTGATCCGACGCTGCTGCCACCGCAATTGCATCTTTTCAATGTTGGACTGTTGCCACCGAGTACTCTGGATGTATTAGTGAGAGTGGCAAAGCTTGATAAGTCAGACACGGGCAGGGTGTCATTGTATTTTCTTAACCCGGCTATTGATTACTGGGCTGACTTGCTCGACATGCGTCGTGCTGCGCGAGAACGTCTCAAGCTAAGTAACAGCAGCGAGTCTCTGGCTGCTGATCAAATCGGCAATCCACTATTAAGTTCACTAGGTGGTAGTGGTCGCACGCTTATGAAGCTGCTTGGGGATCGCAGTGAGTGGGTGCACGACGAACAATTCTTTCTGCCATCAGCTGATGACAATCTGCTTTGTGCGGTACAAGCGGATTTACTGCAGCCGTTTGAGGTGACAGATCAAAGTGATCCGCATGAAACTTCATTCCATGCAAAACAAAAAGAAAACCAGGTAAATGCAGACAATGCAGATGGTGACACGAGTATTCAATTTCACCAGTGCTATAGCCCGATGCGGGAAGTTCAGGCATTGCATGACCGTCTGCTTGATCGCTTAAACGCAGATCATAGTTTGACACCGGCAGATATCATTGTGATGGTGCCGGATATCAATCGTTATGCACCGGTTATTGAAGCTGTATTCGGTAGTGTCGGCGATGACTCAGACAGAGCTTCCAGGCTGCGGCGTATACCCTGGTCGATAGCGGATCGTTCACTGGTTGAAGTCTCCCGGGTAGTGGCGTGTGTTCAGCGATTGTTTGAGTTGCCGGGTTTTGAGTTTGAGGCAACCGGTGTACTTGGCTTTGCTGCAGAACCTGCCATAGCGCGCAGGTTTGGTTTTGATGAGAAAGCACTGGCAACTGTTGCTGACTGGCTACGAGACGTCGGCGTGCGTAGAACACTTGCGGGTGATGCGAAAAGAATACTGCAACAGCCGACTGCAGAATTGCACAGCTGGGACTTTGGCTTACGCCGTTTGTTACTCGGGCGTGCAATGCCACCTGGCAGTGCATCAATAGGTGAGACGCTACCTGCCAATCAGGTTGAAGGGCAGCAGGCAGAGTTACTAAGCCAGCTTATCAATCTGTTGAATGCATTGGCGGAAACTCAGGCACGGTTAAGCAAAGCACGCACGCCATCGCAGTGGGTGGATGTGATCAATGACATGATCAACCGGTTGTTAATGCCGGATGAAGAAGAGTCTGACGCTCTGGCACAGTTCCGTGAAATGCTGATTGATCTTGAGTCCGATGCCAACAAGGCCAGTCCATCTGATGAGATGTCACATGCAACTTTTGCCGAAATACTTAGAGGTGCGCTGGCCGGTGCAGAACGCAATAATCATCGCTACCTGACCGGTCGTGTGACGTTTAGCTCTATGGTGCCACTGCGGTCTGTACCATTTAGAGTAGTGTGTATGCTTGGTCTTAACGATGGTGATTTTCCAAGGCAGCGCCCTAATCCGGGCTTTGATCTGATTGCCCAGCATCCACAACCTGGAGACAGATCGGTACGTGATGATGATCGCTACCTGTTTCTTGAAGCATTGTTGTCTGCACGTGATGAGTTGTATCTGTCCTGGATCTATCGAAACGTATCGGACAACGCGCCACGAGAGCCATCAGTATTGGTATCAGAGCTACACGATTACCTTAAACAACGCCACCCCCATCGACCACCACGCTGGGTTGCACATCCGCTGCAGCCATTTTCTAAAACGTTGTTTAATTCTAACCGACCGGCGTTGCACACCTTTGCCACAGAGTGGGCTCCACCTGCTGAAATGCCCGAGCGAGTATCTCTAATTCTCTCTGATTCTGCCATAACGCCTGAGTCACATATCGCGTTGGATGACTTCTGGCGTTTCTGGAGAAACCCGTCTGAATGGTATTGTCGTCGTGTACTCGGTGTTGCACTCTGGCGTGATGAACAGGACCCGGAAGATGCGGAGCCATTTGGTTTGGATTCACTATCGCAGTACGGTGTGCGGAGTAATTTGGTGGCGTCACTACTCGCGCAGCCGGAGTTTGAAAAAGAAGCCGCCCAGAGTTACCTGACACACAGTGGTGCGCTACCGCATGGCGGTTTGGGTGAGCTGACATTCGATACGCTGTTTGATGAAGCGGTAGAATTATCAAACCGAATCCGGGTGCATCGTCCTGACCCGATGCCAGCTGTAGACATAGATATTGAAGTCGATGACCAACAATTGCAGGGCAGGTTGTCCAGCGTGGTCAGATGGATCGATAGCAGTACCGGTATTTTGCATCATTATGCGTCCAGACTGCATGGTGGTCACATCAGTGCGTACTGGCTGGCGCACCTTATCGGGTCTGCATCGGGTGCAGTCAATGGTAAATCATTGCTGATAACCAAAGACAAAGAGCGATTATTGCCTGCACTCGAACAAGTAGATGCTATTGAAAAACTAAAACCCTGGATACAAGGCTGGAACCACGGTCATATAGGTGCGCTGCCGTTCTTTCCCAAAACCAGTGCGGCAATCGCCGGTGCGGTCAGTGCCAGTCCGCAGTCTGTATGGTTGCCATCCAGGTTTGGCGGGCAACCAGAAAGTCAGGCAGAGGCAGTCCAGCTACTGTATGGCAATGCTGAACAGATATTGCAAAGAGACGACGTCCAAACCTGGGCGAGAAGATTACTCGGTGACGAGGCTCTGAAATCATGAGTGCGTTAAATGCCGCTACCATGCCATTACACGGTCGGCACTTGATAGAAGCCAGTGCTGGTACCGGTAAAACATTCACCGTTGCCAATCTATATCTGCGATTGTTAATAGATGAGAAACACGCAGAACCACCAACTGTTGAAAATATTCTGGTGGTCACATTCACCAATGCGGCAACTGAAGAGCTACGCGCCAGATTGCGTGCACGTATTGCCGTAGGTCTTCAAGTACTCAATGGTGAATCACCGGATGATGCAGATGCAACCTTGCTTGCAGTGCTTGCACCGCACCTGAGCAAACCGGTAACCAAAGAGCGACTGGAGCTTGCCTATCACTGTATGGATCAGGCAGCAATTTTTACCATACACGGCTTCTGTGATCGCGTATTGCGTGAGCAGGCATTCGAAAGCGGCGAGCTGTTTGATGCAGAGCTGCAGGCAGAAGTTGATGCCTTACAATTAAAGGCAGCACAGTCCTGGTGGCGCGAACGTGTCACACCTATGTCATCTGCTGAAACAGAAACTATTCCTGCTGTCTGGCGTAGCCCTGTATCTGTATTGCGTCGATTGTCGCCGGTAATAACTGATCCAGCCGGACAGATCGTGCCACAGTTTACCGAAGAACAAGTGCAGCAATCTCAACTTGAGTATGAAACTGCATGGCGTGCCTTTCGAGCGGCCTGGCTTGTCGATGGTAAGAATTGGGCTGACGAGATTTTTAAAGGAGCGGGCAGACTTCTTAAAAAGACATCAGGCTATAACGAAAATGACATTAATCAGGTGGCAAGGTTTATCGCCGAAATTGCAAAAGAGGAGAGCGCTCCTCCGTACATCACCGACGGTTTGTCATTACTGGGTAATACCCACCTTGGTCACTCAAATTACATAAATAAAATAGCACCACAATCTGAATTGGGTGAATTGATAGATACGCTGTATAACGCCTATAGTCAGTCTAATCTGCAGAGGCTAGTGGCGCTGCAGTGCAACGCCCAGGAAAACATAAGCAGTGATCTGGCGCAACGTAAGCTACTTGCCAGACAACGAACCTTTGATGATCTGCTGCTGCAATTGCATGCGGTACTAAAAGGTGAAAACGGTGAACGGCTGACACGCGTTCTGCGCGAGCGGTATCGGGTAGCATTGATCGACGAATTCCAGGATACCGATCGAATTCAATATGAAATATTCGATACGCTCTTTCCTAAAGAGGCGGATTCAACGTCGGCGTTATATCTGATTGGCGATCCAAAGCAGTCAATTTATCGATTCCGTGGTGCGGATATCAATATCTATTTGCGTGCTCGCGAAAGTGCTGATCAACAACACACTCTTGATAATAACTGGCGATCCTCAAGGCGACTGATCGGCGCATTGAATGCACTCTACGAACGATCTGGTCGTCCGTTCGGATCTGCAGATATCGCATATCAGTCGGTAACAGCGGGTGGTACGGCTGAAGGACGTGGTTTAATTGTCGCGCGTAAAGAACTGGCACCGTTGCAATTTGATTGTATTGACGTAGAAGAAGACAAACTCCCCAATATTGGAGTATCGGAACAGGCGCTGGCTCAAAACTGTGCGCGTCGTGTGGCGTGGATGCTGGCTAATGCCACACTTGGCAAGATACCTGTCGAGGCAAAAGATATCGCGGTGCTGGTTTGGAGTCACGATCACGCGCAAAAGGTTCGCGATGCACTGCTTGCAGTCAAAGTTGTCAGCGCAATGCAATCCCGCCAGAGTGTCTTCAGTAGTCCGGAGGCACTGGACATACTCGCTCTGTTACGTGTACTCGCACAACCGGGTGATAGCATGAGCTTAAGCAGAGTGCTTGTGTCACCACTGGCTGGCTACAGTGCTGATGAGTTACTGCAACAACGGGATGATGCAGTTGCCTGGCAGCATATAGAAGATGCAGTGCAGCGTTGCCGTGAACACTGTCAGCAGTCCGGCCCGCAGGCAGCTGTATTGCGGTTTATGTCACTCTTTAGCAGTCGGGTCAAAGTACATGGTGTGGAAGCCTCCGATGTGCGTGGCATTGACCGTATCCTTGGTAATTATCTGCATCTTGCAGATGTATTGCAAAATGCTTGGCAGGATCATCCGGATTTACCCGCGCTGTTGAAAACAGCACAGCGATGGCGTGAACAGGGTATGGATGAAGCATTGCAGCTGCGGCTTGAAAGTGATGAAGCCCTGGTGCAAATCCTGACGGTTCACAAGTCAAAGGGTCTGCAGTACCCGATTGTGATGTTGCCGTTTGCCTGTATGGGCAGAGATCCGGCGCCTAAAGGTGATGCCGTTGCCTTCACAGAAGGCGGACAGCCACGTCTTGATGTGGGTAGTAATCAGCTTGAAGATCGGAGGATGCTGGCAACTCAGGCAGAGAGAGATGAATCCCTGCGTGCACTATACGTAGCATTAACTCGCGCAGAACAAAGCTGCTGGATCGGTGTGGCGGCCAATAAGAATATCAAGAGTGCCGCTTTGTGGCAGTTGTTGGGGGTGAACTTTCCACCGAGTATTAACAATACAAGTGATTCTCAGCCGTTGATCATGGGTGCGATAGAGAATGTTACCTCTCAAAGTCCTGATATCGCTAAATCGGACAAAGCGGTATTTCAGAGTGCCTTGTTTTTACCTGATCTGGCAGAGGAGACACCAAAGGCACGTTCTGCGGAACGCTACGTAAAGGCCAGCTGGCGAGTTGGCAGTTATACGGCACTTGCACGTGGTGCGACGCATGGTATTGAACAACCGGACCATGATGCTGTTGATGTCGCTGTACCGCGGCCGGAAACACCTGACCACAATAGTCCGTTTCACTTTCTGCGTGGCGCAGATGCAGGAACGCTGGTTCACTCGGTGTTTGAACACCTGGATTTTTGTAATACCGATAGCCAGAACTTAAAAGCATACGTCGAAAGACAGCTTCGCGATCATGGAGTCGATACACAATGGACACCAGCTTTGTGTCAGTTGGTGCGCAATACGCTGGACACTCCGTTGATGGAAAATGGATTTTCACTCGGCAGTCTTGATAACATAGACCGGCTCGATGAACTTGGCTTTCACTTCCCGGTAAGCAGACTCGACGCAGACAAACTGGTCGCACTATTGCGCAGTGCAGGTGTCATAGGTGCTGAAGATGGTCTGTTGTTTGATCGGCTGGATGGATACATGACCGGCTTTATAGATCTGATCTTCCGGCAGGATGACCGGTGGTATATCGCTGACTATAAATCCAACCACCTCGGGTACGATCCATCAGATTACAGTCGAGGTGCGTTGATCGAGGCGATGCAACACCATCGTTATGATCTTCAATATCTGATCTACGCAGTGGCATTGCGCCGGTACCTGAAAAACCGGATCCCGGATTTTAATTATGCCAACGACTTTGGAGGTGTGTACTACCTTTTTGTACGTGGCATGCAGGGTGTGCCCGTCATTAGTGCATTAGCGGAATCAGACCCCACTGGTGTTTACTTTGCCAGACCACCAGAAGACCTGCTTCAATCTCTGGATCAGCTATTGAGCGGTGCGTCAGAAGATGCGTGAGTGGGTTAAAAACGAGTTAGTCGAAGGTACAGTCAACTCCGCAGACACTGCATTTGCCGACCTGATGCAGACACTTGCAGGCAAAGCCACAGATGCTCTCTGGAATGCATCCGTACTGGCTAGCGCTGCAGTGCAAAATGGAGATGTCTGCACAACATTGCCAAGTGTTTCTGCAGTGACCGGTAATAAAGTGATACCGGCACTTCGCAGTGTCTTGCGTAGCAGTGGCATGGTGCAGGCGCCAGAGTTGCCGGTAACGCTGCCGCTGATACTCGATACCTCAGACCGTCTATATCTTGCGCGTTACTGGAAGGCAGAACACGACCTTGCGGTAGCGCTACAGGCGTTATTTGTAAACACCACCCATCTACAAAACAAACTTCCATCCACAGAGTTACTGGATCAACTTTTCCCGCCGCAGGCTAATCAGGACGACCCCGACTGGCAGCGTGTAGCAACCGTAGTAGCGGCAAGACAACGCCTGTGTGTTATTACTGGAGGCCCGGGTACCGGTAAAACCAGAACTGTAGCGAGACTGTTAGCCGTACTGCAATTACAAGCAGCAGAATCACGGCGTGTCGCACTACTTGCACCCACAGGCAAAGCTGCTGCAAGACTACTAGAATCGTTGCGTGCTGAAGTTGCCAGCCTTAAGCAACAAGGTATGGAACTAGAACTGCCAGACGATGCATTCACACTACATCGAGCACTCGGTTATAACCCTGGCCAATCCGGCTTCAGACATAACGCAGACAATCCATTGCCCTATGATCTGGTGTTGGTTGATGAAGCTTCCATGGTAGATTTGGCCATGATGAATTCGCTGGTCTCGGCACTTGCGACTGAAACACGGCTCATCTTGTTGGGAGATCGCGATCAGCTGGCCTCGGTGGAAGCAGGTAATGTGTTGGGGGATATCGTCGGTGAGGCCTCACCAGATCGATACAGTGCCGAGTTGCGCGCTGCCTTAACAGATACGTGTCACGACTTTAAGGTAGTGGGAACTCAACAACAGACCGGTGGTATCGCAGATGCAGTGGTAGAGCTACAACACAGCTATCGGTTTGATGCACGGTCTGGCATTGGTCACTTCGCAAGAGCCGTAAATGCAGGTGATGCAGACTTAAGTTGCGCAATAGGTGCAGATGATACCTATCGTGATCTGGAATTTATCAACCCGCAGCAATCCACACTAAATAATCAGCTACTACAACAAGCTGTTCCCGCTGCGATTAAGGTAATTGAATCAAAGGATATAGAGAAAGCGTTGACTGCATCGCTGACTTATCGTGTTCTCTGTGCACTCTATACAGGGCCAAGAGGTGTGGAGCAGGTGAACCGGTTTATCGAATCCAGGTTAGTCAGGCTAGGGCATATTCAACCTAATAAAATCTGGTATCCGGGTCGGCCGATACTCATCACTCGCAACGATCCGGGAACTGGATTATATAATGGAGACACAGGGTTAATCTGGCCTGATGATACTGGTCACATGATGGCCTGGTTTGCAGATGGAGAAAGTGGAGCTAAGGCCGTTGCACCCGGTAGATTGCCAGCACATCAAACCTGTTATGCAATGACGGTACATAAGACTCAAGGATCGGAGTTCACCAACCTATTATTGGTGCTGCCAGAGGCACCGCACTCCATGCTGAGTCGTGATTTGTTGTACACCGGAATCACGCGGGCAAAAGAATCGGTGGAAATTTATGCTAGCGCGGAGAGTATTCGTACTGCGGTTGAAACCAAGCGGGTAAGGGCATCCGGATTGCGGGATCGCCTGTGGGATGGGGGATAGCGGGGTGTTTCTGTTGAAAATCATTTTCAAGCATATTAACTCCGTTGATTACTAGCTCTCTTAACTACCTATACCCTGGACCAACGGGACAGATGAAATCAACATCTTTGCTCCAGCCGTGTTCTTTATGCAGCAGACTAATGAGTGTGCCACCACCAAAGTGTGCACCCACCTCATAGAATAATGAGGCGTCTAATGACTGTAATACATGCAGAATTTTTTGGTGATGGGGATGATTAAACATCCAATAGGAGCCACGAGCCTTTTTCTTTGGCGAGCTGAGCTACAAAATTGCTTCTAGACTATACCGAGTGACGCCGCAGTGAACTGGTTTGGATCTGGAAATACCGGTGCTGCATCATGACCGAGATGGTTGGTGATAATTTCACTGAAGATGTGTCGAAAATCAACTTCCATCGGAAGGTTACTATGGTCTCTGATATCAGATGGCACCAGATCACTGCCATAGATGCCACCCTGCACCGCACCGCCCGTTAGTAATAGGGTTTGCCCTTCACCGTGATCAGTGCCGCCTGATCCGTTTTCGAAGTTGCGTCGACCAAATTCTGAGAACACCACAATCACGCAATCCTGCCACTTGCCTAGTGCCTTCATGTCGGTAGCAAAGGCTTCTATACCGCTGTTCAAATCTGCCATCAAGTTGGGATGACGACCACCGGTAACTCCTTGACCGCTGTGTGTATCGAAACCTCCCATGCCGGTGTAGTAGATATCTGTGCCAAGGCCACCACCTTGAATTAGTTGTGAAATACCTTCCAGAGATTGTCCGAAGCGACTGCTTGTATATTCAACATTCGGTACATAGCTGTCGACTATCTGCTGAATTCTATCAATGTTCTGATGACCAGCCTGAATTGCCTGTTTAACCGCCTGTGCATTGCCCACGCTTGCATGACGCTCCAGCATCGTACGGGCTATCTGTAGTCGACGCTCGCTCTCACCGGCGTAGCGACCGTCTGTGTTGTATGCAAAACTGGAAAGCCTGTTCATCTGTAGCAGATTAACACCAGGACCTTGCAGTGCCTTGGCATTGTATCCAACCGATATACAACCAAGAGTATGTGGGTTGTATAGTTGGGCATAACGCGCGACCCAGCCTGTCTTATCGTTGGCATCCAGTCCGCTGGTATCACCGGTATGAAAAACGTCTTTACTGGTAAAGTGGCTTCTGTTGGCATCCGGGTAACCTACTTTCTGAACCATCGCGAGTTGCCCATCACTATGCAAAGCTTGAAGGCCTGTCAGGTTCGGGTGAAGTCCGTACTCGGAATTTGCAGCGCTGCCGCTCGTAAGCTCCAACGGCGTCTCGATGGATAATGATGGTCTGCGATCGTGGTAAGCGCCAATGTTTAGCGGTACAGCCGTATTGAGAGAATCGTTGCCGCCATCCAGATTCACCAGTACCACAAACTTACGATTGTCTGCGGCACGTGCGATATTCGCCAATGGACCGAGCGCTGCCAAACCTGCGCTCGCGGCACCAAATTGCAATAAGTTTCGTCGAGAAAGTTTAATATGAGACATTACAGAGCTCCGGTTATTTAAGATGAAAGCTTGGATGCTGACAAAGAATCCACAGCAGATTGCGAAGCTTTCGGCTCTGGTGATCAGTATTCTGCGGAGTGTAGTTAACAGGTGTTTCACTGCCGTCGTTGCTGATCTCAACGTTCATATAGTTAATCAGATCCTGTCTTTCGGTCTCATCGAGTGAGACACCCAGTAACTTCGCCAGGTGATCTACGACTTCAGTGGCGTTAGTTGCAGCGGCAGGCTGAAGTGCGGCGCCAATATCGTATCCTTCAGCTTCCTGGTTATTGCGATTAGTGATCAGTTCGTTTACGAAATTAGGCATTGACACCCCAGTTGCCTGGCTACTGATTTTGTCATCACCCTCTGGCCAGCCTTCGACACTCGGTGGCCTTGACGGCAGACTTTGCATGTCGCTCAGGTAGCGGCGGTATTGATGGTTGCTCTCGGTTAAGCCTGTTGTTCGTACCAGTCCTACAACCTGTTCGTAAAAATCACGGATCAACCCTGCTTTAGCCGACTCTGAATAAAATGATTCGGAAAGGAAAAGAATTTTCAGCGCAGGTCCAACGTTCAGATTGTTCTGTCTTAGTACATTGGCAAATGAATTAATCAGATCATCAGACGGGCTTTCACTGTGAAAATGCCTTAGTAGTTTGCGGCTTAGAAAACTGGCGACCAGATCAGAGCCGGTGGCATCGGTATGTTGCATGGTTAAGTCAACCATTATGCCGTAATCATCGTTGCTTAAGTCATGTCCAACGCTATTACCCAACGGTTGTTTGCTGCCCACTGCTTTGCTCTCAGGATCAAACACAACCTCAGTCAAGCCAGTCGCCGAATTATGGTGTCGACGCCAACCGGTGTAAGCCCGAGACGCTTCAATCACATCGGTTTCTGTATAGCCGTTGTCAACGCCCAGTGCGAATAACTCCCAGAATTCCCTGGCATAGTTTTCATTAGGGGCAAACTTGCTGTTGTCAGCGCCGTCCAGAAATATCAACATCGCACCGTGACGCGATACATCAAGTAGCAGGTCACGGAAATTTCCAGTGCCCCTCTCGCGAAGCAAATTGACGAAGTCAATCATCAGGTGTTCTTCTTCACCACGGAAGGTCTCGAAATCCACTCCGAAGTGATCCTGCCAAAACATTCCCATAACCTCCTGAAATGCATTGGGGTTGTTCATCAACAAGTTAATATTCCAGTCGATTACGTCAGATACGCTCGGGAATTTTCCTTCAAGTCCGATAGGATCATCGTCGTTCATCAATAGCGTATTTGCATCTGTTTCAAACGGCTGGCTGCCTACCGGTGCGAAGGCCATCATTTCGTCAATATAGACTGATAGTCCCTTGGCTTTAACAATTTCCGGTTTGCCAGGCTCAATGCCGAAGTGGGTTCGGGAGAGAAAGTGACGGATGTCCGAATCCGTGAATTCACCTTTGGGATTAAGCGAGTCGTTAAATACAGACGAGCTGCCTGTTCCTGAATTGCCGCTACCGGCAGTAGCAGCGCTAGAGTTCGGTGAGTCTGAACTCCCACCGCCACATGACACCAGAGTAGCGGTTGCCATTGTCAGCAACAGCTTCCTGGCCAACTTGCGTGAAGCCTGAACGAGCCTGATCTCCATATTCGCGCCTTTTGCTTTGAGTCCAGAAATACAATTGAATAGAGCGACATGGTTTTCGGCAGGTCAGGAATAAACTTTAAGTGCGAAGAGGTGCTTAGATGTAAAAAAAGTCATTCCAGAAAAAACTCACGCTTTATTCTGAGTAATTACACATCCATATTGGTATGGGGGTTAAAACGGAGGGGACTGTTTATACGTTAACAAACTTACTGATATCGATTTGACGTTCTCAGAGAAATAGAGCTCGATGGGGTTAATTATATGAAGGCGAACTACGAGGTACGGCCAGTTAGAATACGTAATACACACGCGTTGGTAGACCCCACAACATGAGCAAGAAAAAACCTGACCACAAATCCTATAAAGATGCCAAGGGGCGTAAGCGTTGGATCGTAATGATGAAGTGGCAGTAACGGTTGAACAGCTAAGTAACGCTCAAGCCAGATCCGCCACACCAAAACTCTGTTTGGTGTGGTTTACGAAGCCGATCAATCATGAGCGACATTGGTGGATGCGCCTCGGTGTCTGCGTATGTCTTGATATCTTACGTGTATTGCATATCTACATGCTTGTAGTTATGGATCAGCTTATCCCCCCTACGTTTACAGTTGATTATAATACCAACTTAATCCCCACACAGCAGCCCGTAAGTGTAAGCAAAGCATACATAACGTAGGGAGGATAAGCTTGCGCATCCACCAATTGAATCAATGATCAGATACTCACCATAGAATTCCTAATCACATATTGCCTGGTGTCCGGGTTGTATTCGTTGTGTACGAGCAGCTCTGTTACAGACGATCAGCGCGCGATGACCCACAGAAGCACTGATTGGGCTTGATTGGGCTACATAGTAGTGCTGCACCGCTTAGAATTTTGTATGGACGAATGTCCGGCTGGCTATTGGTTCTGTAGACTTGCAGCGCACACAGCTACGCTACTGCTTCGCTCGTTTACGGCTGAATCCATGTCACGCCCCGTTTTGTTTGTTCTATTTTTTCTTGCGGTATTTCTGCAATCAGGGACCTATGGGCTGACTTTCATGCTGCCCGAGCTATTTGCTGCATTCGATGCTAATGAAAAAGATGTGGGCGAAATGCTGGCAATCACCACAGTGGTGACCCTCGCTACTGTCTACTACTCCGGCCATCTCTCGGATTTGATTGGGCGTATGCGCACCCTTGGACTGTCTGGGTTTTCAATTGCTATTGCCCTTGTACTCTACAGTACCGCCAGCGATATTGGTCCTACTCTGATTCTCGCAAGTGCGCTGATCGGACTCGGGTGGGGGTTGATGTACACTCTGGCACCTGTTGTCCTGACCCGATTGAGCGCTACAGAGAAACGAGTTCAAGTATTCTCAGTGTATGCAGTTTTCATGATGTCTGGTTTCGGCCTATCCCCCGTGTTTGCCTCGTGGATGATCGCTGCTGGCTATGGCATCTCGAATGCATTCTTGACCGTCGCAATATTGTGCGCAGTCAGCGGTGCACTGTTTTATACCCTTGCGGGCACTGTTGATCGATATACCTGCAGCCAAATACCCAACGCACGCTCTCGACTTTCACTCGCTGCGGTGGCGGCAATATTCCGATCGCGAGCTTGGTTGCCGGTGGTGATGGTGTTTCTCGGTGCCTCAGTGTTTGCCGGTCTGAACAATTTCCAGACCACTATTGCAAGATCTGAGGGGCTTAACTACGCTGACTATTTTCTTACGTATACAATCACAACCGTAATTTGCCGTATCGTTTTTGCAGGGCTCAGCGGTCGCACATCGCCTTACAGAGTGATTGGGTTATTGCAATTGGTTATGTGCGGTAGCGCAGTGTTATTTCTATTTATCAATGGAATCCAGTGGATCTATATCGCCTGCGCTATATTGTTTGGTATTGGATATGGTGCTTCCTATCCGATCCTTGCCGCGATGGCAGCCAATGATGCCAGCGAGGATCTGGTTCCGCAAACATTGCAACTTTTCTCTCTAACTTACTTTATCGGTATTTTCGGGTTTCCGTATATTGCCGGCTGGCTGATAGTCGACTTCAGCATTAACTTGTTGATCGTCATAGTGGCATTGCTTGCAGCTATCGAAGCTGCCATGGCACTGATGCGGGCAAGCTGTGTTGGAATGGATAATTCCTGCAGCTAAAGCTCTGTAGTGACAATCCCGGGAATCCATTGGGATCTTTCAATGCAACAATATGGCGATGAAAGAACCGCCTCAATTTTGGCGCATGGCACGATAGACTACTTGAAATGGTTGGCCGAACGGTACTTATCTGCATCAGGCCCGTTCCGTATTGATGCCATTCAAAAAGACATTACGCTGAGAAAAATCTCGCGGATATTGTCCCAGCATTCCTGCCTTGTTTCAGTTGGGATTCCTGTGATTGAAGCCTTTATTTAACCCATGCTCAATTGTCTGTTGTTGCCGCTTGTTCCTGGAGGTGGAGATCCGACTCTCACTTGATTGCTGCTATTGTTATTCAGGTTTTGTGGTGTAGTTTGGCTGATAACATCTTGTTTTATATTAGTTGATGAAGTTCGAGTGTTGTAGGACACCTGTATTACTTTTTTCCCGGCTTGCTTTAGATATTTTTCTACTGCGAGATTATGCGGTTTTGTTCCCCAATCCTCCCCAACCACAAAAATATCTATATCCAGTTCTTTACATGCTGATACATACTCAAGCTCATAGTATGGTCTTACGATATCTACGCAGCTTAGTGCCTCAAGCATCTCCTTACGTTGATCAAGAGGTATGACTGGCAGATTGGGTTTGTATGAATTAACCACGCTGTCAGAGGCGACCCCAACGGCAACGTAGTTTCCTAATAAACTGCACTGACTCAAAAGAGCAAGATGTCCTACATGTAAAAGATCAAATGTACCTACGGTATAAACTATCATTGAAAATCCTCTGACGTGAATTAGTAATGAATGGTAATCATATGCCAGTCCGGTTTAAATCATTTTCCAACCATATATCAGTGTAATTGTTATGGTGTAGGCGGCGAGGCAGTAGACCATTTTTGGACTTCCGGATAACTTTGGGGTCTTAATTGAAGATATATTAAGAATGGCCAGGCAGACACAACTGACATATAGAAATACCGCAAAAGCTCCAGCGCTGAGCCATTGCTCAAACAAAAATATGAAAACAATAGCCAGACTGTTGTTATCTAGCGCCAGACCGGTGTACTTCGAATCATCTGTAAGGCCAAAAGTTGAAAAGTAACTCAGTCTTAATGCACTGGCAGCAAGCATAAGAAAAGCGCCAACCAGGTAGAACGGTGAAAAACTTCCTACGCTGAGTAATAGAATAGCGGGTGCAGCGCCGTAACTTAGGATATCGATTAGTACATCAAGCTGGCCACCAAAGCTGCTTTCATCTCCAGTACGCTCCTTCATTGTTCTTGCAATCAAACCGTCTGCCCAATCAAAAGCAACTGCCCAGACCATTCCAATCATAGCAGCATAGTAATTTCCAATGATGCTGTAATAAATTGCCATGACCGTACAAGCTAGCCCGATCAGAGAACATAGGTTAGGTAAGTCTTTTGCGAAGGAAATAATAGATTGGCGCGACTCGATCAATGTTGGCCGAGTGTTAGTCATAAACTGATGCTCATGTTGTTGGCGGTGAATCTAAAACTGCGGTGCATTACCGAATCAACTTGGTAATACGTGATTGCACAATCCGGAATCAGCGCGAGTCGAAATACAGCAAATGTCGGGCGGTACAGACGACTCCATGCAAAACGGGCTATCCAGTGCAGGAGTGAGAATTAAAATAAATGCCGATGAACCGGCGGGCGGCTATGCCCGAGAGAGGATCGGAACGGAGTTCCTGTAAACAAGGATTCTACACTAAATCTCTTTCAGGCGTATGAACAATATCAACGGTGGTGATTTGCGCTGATTTATTTATTGCCTGCTTTCTAATCAAAGCCGTGTAAGCTGTATTTGTACCCTTGTGGGTTATGTCAAGGCACCTACAAAATGAGTGGCTATGGCTGAAATGCCAGGTTGAAGGAGCTTGCCTGCGCTCGGTAATAACAAATAACAGTTTCTGCAATCTAGTGGGGTACGGCATATGTGTCTTCTGTCCCCCTGAGAATTTACACAAAATGTTTATGCGAAAACTGTTATTTGGGTTACTTACGGGAATGTTGCTGATAGCCGGTTGTGTTTCACCCCCTCGAAGTCAGTGGTACAACGATTTATATAAAAGCGACCGCAGGAATTCCATGGATAGATACTACGGCAGAGATTTTGTGATTTGCCTTGGTATAGCGCTTGATTCAGCCAAAATCAAACGACCTGGCGACGGATCTGTTGAATACGAAACGGAAGAGTGTCTTCGTAGAGCGGGCTGGGTTGAAAATAAGCAAAGCGAAGCGCAGTAAAACGAGTAGAACCCGCCATGCACTTGACTCGTTTTTCAAATCTGTTGAAAGCTGAATCAAGTGTTCGGTGTAAATAGAGTCTGCTGAACAAGTTGGTTCAGCAGCATAATTGGAATGAGCGACACGGTGAGATATTACTGCGCAATAAGTCGTAAATGCTCACAATGAAATCTCGTATCACCACAAGCCTCAAACAGACATTCCAGCGCCGATAATGGATTGGCTCTGCTGTTTTCGAACCCAAAAAGTAACACTCATACAACACCAACAAGTTCATCACAAAGAATATACTATTAACCCAGCTGATCGAGGTGTCTGACCGTTTGGCTCGTATGTAATTGAGTCGGTATCCGCTTTTGCCTTGACCGAACTTGCCCTCTATCGGTATCCGCTGTCTGTATTCCTCTTGTCTCTGTTTTCTCTCCGCTTTTAGCTCCGCCGCATTCTGCGATGTTTGCTTTCGAGGACGACCCAATGGCTTTCCTCCGTAACGGATGTCGAGCTCTTCTAAGTACTTTCGATTCGATCGCGTTCCATAGATCGGATCCCCTAACACCACTTCCGGGTAGTGTCCGTATCGTTCACGATAAGCCTCAACCTGCTGCTCTAACTCGTTGCCCTCATGAAAAGCGTCCCAGCTATGTCGATCTACTCTTGATAATCCATAACCATCCAGGCTGACATTGATTTTTGCTCCAAACTCCGTCGGCTTATGTTGCTTGCCTCTGACGATTGGACGAACCCACGGTTGGCTTATACTCACTATTCGATCTGCGCACCGTTTGACTTTGCTGCGGTGCATCTCATTCTGCTGATCGTACAGATGAGGGATAACCCAGTATCTTCGCAGTAGCCAATTGGGCAGTGGCAGCGCTTGCCCTTCAGTAAAATGAGTCAGTAATTGCTCTATATGCCCTAGATTCCGACGCAAATACTGTAATTGCTGCCTGTTCGCTTTGCGAATAACTCGTGCACTGCATCGGCGCTTCTTCGCGACAGATAAATATTGATCTCTGGCTTTTTCTCGGTAAGTACGCGGCTTCTTTTTCAGTGGACTCGCGCGATACAAATAATCGATGATCTGCTCTGTGAACTCTCGGGCTTCATTGAGCAGACTTAAGTCCGTCGGGTAACGGATCGCTTGATCAGCCACCGTCGCATCAACAATCAACCGTCCTTGATGGCTCGGGGGCTGTTCTTCCTCACTTGCCTCATTCAATGTCTGCCTGGCTTCTGTATCTTCTATATTGACACCTGGATGATTTGGGGGATCATCCTCTGGGCGCTTTGCCTTTAAGTCACTCTGTTCACTCAAACGCTCCATCTCTTCGACAATCGTTTGTTGAAAATTATCGAATACTTGTTGCCCCATGCGACTACGAATCAATACCAACAAGGACGCGTCAAATGGCTTCTCTGTCTGAAAACTACTGAGCCCCACAAAGTACTGCAAATACGGATTCTCTGTGATCTGATCTATCGTTTCTCGATCTGACAACACCAACCTGTGTTTGATTATCACCGCCCCTATCACCAGTCGCGCTGATTTGACTGGACGTCCTTGCGAGGGAGATTTGAAGTTCTCATAATACGCGCTACCCAGCGCATCCCAGGGAATCGTCTCGGCCAGTTTCACCCACCGGTTTTCCGGGTTCAGATCGCTCTGAAATGGCCACCCGAAACCGGCCAATGTCAGCTGCTTTTCGCTACTATCTCGGATCATTGGTGCACGCCTTCTTCCAAGGACTTTCACTTTTCCGTGCACCAGTTTACCTGATTTTCTCCATTTTCCCTTGTTTTATAGGATTAAATGTTATTCAGCAGACTCTA
>CALIHW010000163.1 GCA_938020525.1 uncultured Granulosicoccaceae bacterium
TTCCATGCTTTAAGGCTTGTGTCCCTCTTTCAAACTTACTCCAGACTTCGTGAATGTTCTGCTTGAACCGCCGTGTACGGAACCGTACGCACGGTGGTGTGGGAGGAGGTGGTGGTAACATCACCTCCTACCCGATCCTGATGATGTAGTTGATTTCAGTTGAACCTGGCAGCTGCGGTCATTTATTGCCAAACCCATCAAAGTACGGGGACTATCAGCGTAGTCGACTAAGACCTCAATGTGTTGTTTTCGGGTTACATTTCTCCGCGCTCTGCGAGTGACACCTGATAGTTCCCACCAACGATAATATGATCGAGAACGCGGACGTCTATCAGATTGAGCGCCTTTTTAAGTCTTGCAGTAATATCGATATCTGCACGACTTGGCTCGGCGACACCGGAAGGATGATTGTGTGCCAAAACAACCGCTGCTGCATTGCAGGCCAGGGCTGCTTTCACAACCTCCCGTGGGTAAACGCTGGCGCTGTCGATCGTACCCCTGAATAGTGCTTCGTAGGTTATTAAGCAGTGTCGGTTATCAAGAAACAGACAAGCAAAAACCTCGTGTTCCAGCTCTCTCATTTCCAAAGCAACCAGACTTTTGACGGCATCGGGCGACTCCAGAAATGCGCCATTTTCGGCTTTATTAAACTGGTACCGTTTAGCCATCTCAAGCACTGCTGCCAGTTGCGCGTATTTGGCAGGCCCCAGCCCGCGGGTGTTACAGAAATGCTTTTTACTGGCTTGCAGGAGTTCGACCAGCCCGCCAAATTCAGCGATTATGTCGTGTGCTATTTCCAGTGCGGTGCGCCCCGGTACTCCAGTGCGCACGAATATTGCCAAAAGTTCGGCATCTGTCAGGGCTTGTGCACCTCGTGCCAGTAACTTCTCACGTGGGCGCTCGCTGACTGGTACATCTGTCATTGCCATAGAGAGTGAGTGTTTGTTTTTTTACCTGCAGTTGCTGTGCAGTGGGTCTTGTTTTTTACTATGGTAAGAACGTGTCATTTTCCCATCGACATTGAAGTTTCGAATTTTATAGGTTAGTTGTCCTGCTTGGGAATCAGGCTGATACAATATCCAAATGAGTGTTTTGTCCAAAAAAATAGTACTTGGTGTCACCGGCGGTATTGCGATTTACAAATCGCCTGCACTCGTCAGAAGACTGATTGATCACGGTGCCGAAGTACAAGTGGTGATGACCTCAGGTGCATGTGAGTTTGTTAAACCATTAGTGTTTCAAGCGGTATCCGGTAATGAGGTTCACACGCAACTGCTGGATGATAAAGCTGAAGCCGGTATGGGTCATATTGAACTGGCGCGCTGGGCAGATATTGTTTTAATCGCACCGTGTACTGCGAATTCGCTGGCGAAAATCACAACCGGTATGGCGGATGATTTGTTGTCGACAGTGTGTCTGGCAACTACGGCGCCGCTGGTTATCGCTCCGGCGATGAATTCGGTTATGTGGGATGCTGCCGCGACCACCGCGAATATAGAGACGTTAAAACAACGTGGTGTAAAGCTGTTGGGGCCGGGAATCGGATCGCAGGCTTGTGGTGAAACCGGTGCAGGCAGGATGCTGGAGCCTGATGATATTGTTGATCACTTACAGGCACTCGATCTGCCATCTGCTGACTCAAAGATACATAATAAATTTGTAACCAGTGATCCCGCAAATGCTGAAATAGCCAGTAGCGATCTGTCAGGAGCCGATTTAAAGCATGTTGATGTGCTGATCACCGCCGGCCCGACAAGAGAGCGAATAGATCCGGTACGTTTCTTAAGTAATCACAGTAGTGGCAAGATGGGTTATGCGTTGGCCGAAGCTGCAAAAGCAAGCGGTGCTAATGTCACGTTGGTTAGTGGCCCGGTAACGCTTGCTACTCCAGCAGGGGTAAATAGAGTTGATGTGATGACTGCCGAAGAGATGCAGACAGCTGTAATGTCTCGAATTAAGCACGATAGTATTTTTATTTCTGTCGCTGCAGTTGCAGATTACAGAGTTGCGGATCAGAGCGATGAAAAAATAAAGAAGACCGATGAAGAGTTAACTCTGACACTTGTTCGTAATCCGGATATTCTTGCTGGTGTGGCAAGCTCCGCGTCACGACCATTCTGTGTGGGTTTTGCTGCTGAGACGCAGAAACTTGAGCATTATGCACGGTCCAAGCTTGCCAAAAAGAATCTCGATATGATTGTTGCTAACCTTGTGAGTGGCGGTCGAACTTTTGGTAAAGATAAAAACGAAGTTGAAGTTTTTTGGGCTGGTGGTGGTTCAAAATCGTTTGCTTTGCAATCCAAGCGCTCTCTGGCGAATGGTTTGATCGATCTGATTGCTGAGCGCTACAAGCAAGCGCTATAACTGATTTTCAAAAGTCATCATATGAATAAGGTAAATGAATAAGGTTCAGGTAAAAATTCTTGATCAGCGGATTGGTAGTGAAATTCCATTGCCGCAGCATGCGACTGCCGGTTCTGCAGGTTTGGATCTTCGCGCCTGTGTTGATGCAACAATGACTTTGGCTCCGGGCGCAGTAGAGTTGCTGCCGACTGGTATTGCTGTTTTTATTGAAGATCCGGGTATGGCAGGTTTGTTGTTACCACGTTCGGGTCTTGGCCACAAACATGGGATAGTCCTTGGAAATCTCGTCGGCTTAATCGATTCCGACTACCAGGGACAGCTGTTCGTATCTATCTGGAATAGATCCGATAACTCCTTCAGCATTGAAACTGGTGACCGGATTGCACAACTTGTCATAGTGCCCGTGGTGCAGACGGAATTCGATGTTGTAGAAGAGTTTGCAACAACCGAGCGTGGCAGCGGTGGATTCGGATCCTCAGGTAGTCAATAGCGAGACAAAAAGATCTGAGCTTGTTAATAAATGATTCCCGAAGTGCCGGTAAATGAGATGTCTTTGTAAAATGAGCCGCCGTGAATTAAATTTCTGTGAAATACCTTCTGCCAAATGGCGAGGTTCATGCATCCGTCGTGGATGAATAATTGCCAGTTGCTATGGAATCAGATGATAGATTCTAAATTGTGGCGAAATAAACCAAAGAGACTGTAAATGACTATTGATGCATCCATTTTTCGTGCTTATGACATCCGTGGTGTCGTTGCTGATGCACTCACTCCCGAAGCCTGCGAACAGATTGGTCGCGCTTTTGGTAGCGAGGCGTTAGCGCGTGGGGAAAAAGTAGTGAATCTTGCTCGAGACGGGCGTTTATCCGGCCCTGATCTTATTACAGCTCTCGCCAAGGGAATTCAAAGTACCGGTTGCGATGTAATTAACATTGGAATGGTGCCAACACCGGTACTTTACTTTTCAACCTATCATCTTGAAACCGGTACCGGCATCATGGTAACCGGTAGCCACAATCCGCCAGAGTACAACGGTCTGAAGATGATGATCGGTGGTGATACTTTATTTGGCGATGGTATACAGGAGCTGTATCAGCGTATTGTAAAAGATGATCTTGCCAGTGGTCAAGGTAAGTACTCTGAAACTGATGTGATGGATGCATATCTAGATCGCATTATTGGTGATGTGAAATTATCCCGAAAAATGCGTATCGCCAGTGACTGTGGCAATGGTGTCGCCGGTGTGTGTGCTACTAAACTGTTTGAAAAGCTCGGTTGTGAAGTACACGAATTATTTACCGAGGTAGATGGTAACTTCCCTAATCATCACCCGGACCCTGCAAAAGTAGAAAACCTGCAGGACATCATGGGTGTTGTAGAAAAAGAAAAGCTCGAGCTCGGACTCGCTTTTGATGGTGACGGAGATCGTGTAGGTGTCATTGATGATAAAGGGCAGATCATCTGGCCGGACCGGCAAATGATTTTGTACTCACGAGATATCCTCGATCGAAATCCAGGCGCTAGAATTATATTTGACGTGAAGTGTTCAACGCTTTTACCGAAAGCCATCAGTGAAGCGGGTGGTGAGCCTGAAATGTGGAAGACAGGACATTCGTTTGTAAAAGCCCGCATCAAGGAAACCGGTGCTGCCCTGGGTGGTGAGATGAGCGGACACATCTTCTTTAAAGAGCGCTGGTATGGGTTTGATGATGCGCTTTATTCCGCAGCTCGATTGCTTGAAATTCTGTCTCGTGATGATCGTCCGGTCAGCGAGATATTTGCTGAGATTCCGAACAGTGTGAACACCCCTGAACTGGGCATTAAGTTTGCCGAAGGTGAGCATCACAAGTTCATGCAAGCGTTCGTCGAAAGTGCCAGGTTTGATGGTGCCAAGCTGACGACTATTGATGGTATTCGAGCAGATTTTGACAATGGCTGGGGACTGGTACGGGCATCTAATACCACACCATCCCTTGTAATTCGATTCGAAGCTGATTCACAATCAGACTTAGAGAAGATTCAATCAAGTTTCCGCACGGCTATGCTGGATGTGGATTCGAGCATTGAGTTGCCATTTTAAAAACCTGCTTCCTGCCGGACTGGATAGCTGCGGATAACATTGCGTATCTGCAGTTGATTCAATTTTAAGTGAAGGGGTTTTTCTGGAGAACCCCTTGCAAACCACAGCTGCGCACGATACCGCTCGCGTCCTCAACGAGGCGCTACCCTATATACAAAAGTTTGCCGGTAAAACTATCGTCGTTAAGTACGGCGGCCATGCTATGGCGGATGAAACACTAAAGCGCAGCTTTGCCAGCAATATTGCTTTGATGAATCAGATCGGTATCCATACTGTGGTAGTCCACGGTGGTGGCCCGCAGATCAAACAACTGCTCTCTCAACTAGGTAAGAAAACAGAAACGGTGCAGGGTATGCGCGTAACCGATGCGGAGACGATGGATGTTGTTGAGATGGTGCTCGGTGCGCAGGTAAACAAAAGTATCGTCTCATTGTTGAGCCAGGTCAGTTGCCCTGCGGTAGGTCTGACTGGTAAAGACGGTGGTCTGATCAAGGCTGTGCCAATGGTTTTGGAGGGCGATGCAGATCTCGGACAGGTAGGCGAGGTTGAGTCTGTTGATCGCTCTATCATTGAGACGTTGCGTCAGGGTGGCTTCATTCCCGTAATTGCACCGATAGGCGTTGGCAGGGACGGGCGTAGTTACAATATCAACGCGGACCTGGTTGCCAGTGCTGTTGCGTCGGAGTTAAACGCTGAGAAACTGTTATTGTTGACCGATACAGCTGGTATCCTCGATAAACAAGGCACCTTGCTATCGGGATTATTGCCAAATGATATTGATGCACTAATAGAGGATGGCACGATCTATGGCGGCATGTTGCCAAAAGTGCATTGTGCGCTTGAAGCAGTGCAAAGTGGTGTCAAGACTGCCACGGTACTCGATGGCAGGGTTGAAAATGCAGTACTGCTTGAGCTATTTACCGACACAGGTGTCGGTACGCAAATAAGGGCAAACGCCTAGGAGCTTGTCCGAGAATGAATGATCTACTGCGAAAGCGATCTTTTGGCCAGCTATTGCGATCGATATCGTTAAATATGAATGACTATTCGCCTCAATCGATCGAAATATCTGACTCAAAATCTCACTTTCTCGCTA
>CALIHW010000164.1 GCA_938020525.1 uncultured Granulosicoccaceae bacterium
AGACCAGTAAGGTGCGGAAATCATCAAGGCGCGGAACAAAAGTGTTCCAATATGACGCCGGATATATGGGAGCAGACCATTTTCTTTATTCAGGGCTTGCAACAACGGGAGCGTCCATATAGGGATAAGCTTGCGCATCCATCCAATATAAAGCACGTCAAATACGTAATTATCCGGTCAATCCAGTGAGTCATTTTGAATGCGCAATCTTATCCACCCCACTTAAAATGATCATATAACTTTTCTACACCACCTCTGCCCCAACCTGCCTAATCCGAATCCACAATCTAATTGATAATAATATCGCCGCCACAGTAAGCCCGAGTATCAACCCACCCCACAAGCCCTTCGCCCCCCAGCCAAGATGATGCGCTGCATAGTATCCTGCAGCAAAAGCGATTGCCCAGTAGGAAAAAGCGTTAATCAACATAGGTACCCGGGTATCATTCATGCCACGCAATAACCCAAGTAGTGTTACCTGCAATCCGTCTGATAGCTGAAAGATTGCAGCCAGCACCAATAAAGCGGAGGCAAGTTTCCTGACTTCCGGGTCAGCCGAATACAATTCCGGCAACTGATGTCGAAACAAAAGCAACAACGTGATAGTCAGCAATGCCAGTAAAATAGTAATAAGCATCCCGCTCGCAACACGTAGCTTTAAAGACTGATAGGCTTGTCTGCCATAGACCCGCCCTGCTCTCGCTGTTAACGCGAAAGACAGCCCGAGCGGCAGCATATAACAGGCACCAGAGATACTGATTGCAATATTGTGCGCGCCAGCCTCAAGAGTCCCGAGCATACCCATCTGAACTGTGGTTGCGGTAAACAAACCCGCCTCGAACAGCAACGTTAAATAAATTGGCAAAGAAACTATAAGCATCGGTTTGATATCTGACCAACTTGGTTTTGCGAAGCTGGATAGAAACTGATATCTCGAAAATCGATCACCTCGCAGATAAATGACCAACGCCACGGCCATTGAGATGGACACTAGCGCTGTGGCAATACCAATACCCCGCAACCCCAGCCTTGGAAATCCAAACCACCCCAACCCGATAGCAAGATCTGCAAATATGTTAACCAGTAACCCGAGCAACTGAATAACTACAACACCACGTGTATAGCCTGTGGCTTCACAAGCATTCCGACAGGCCATCACAACAGCAAACGCCGGCAGACTGAAACTAGCGGGTAACAAATAGAGTCTTATCAGCGGTACTAACTCAGAATCCAGTGACCAGCGATCAATCGATGCAATTATCAGCCATGCACTTAACATGGCGACCACACCAGTGATAACGCCGAGCCATAAACCCTGGGTAAATACCGCCCCTACAAAGGCTCGCCGACGCTGGCCAATAAGCTGAGACAATGTGGGTGAGATACCTGCCATCAGACCGATGCAGGAAAGTGATGCAAAAAACCACAGCGCGGCACCGATTCCACCGGCAGCGAGTTCCATACGCCCCAGCCTGCCGGCCACGATAGCATCTACCAATCCATTACCCATGGTGATCAGCTGAGCCAACATTAATGGAATGGCAAGCTTCAAGGTACGCCGTGCATCCAGCAGCAACCGTTGCAGAAATCGAGTATCAATCACGCAATAGACGCTTCAGAACTTACTGACTCATTCAGATCAATACCATAGGTGATCAAGAGTATAAATATCCGACTTCAAACTGGCTGCGTTTGCTGTAAAGAGGGACGCTTGGAGAATTCTTCGTACCAGGCGGCAAGTGCAGGTGCGCGTGTACGCCACTGCTCATCCGGATTACGAAAATCAAAGTAACCCAGGGCAATTGCGACACTTAAGGTACCTATGTGGCAACTGCCGCCGAATGATGAGCTTTCTTTTTCCAAAACATCCAGCGCACGTCGGCACTTTTGCAACTGCGCATCAATCCAGTCTGACCATTGCTTGTCTTCCGGCCTGACGAAACCTTCATAACGCACCAATACTGCAGCATCACAAAACCCGTCTGCGGTGGCCTGCAATCTCAAAGCATTCCACCGATCAACTCCTGTTGCCGGAAATAGCCCACCGTCGAATTCGGTATCCAGGTATTCACAAATAACCCGTGAATCGTACAAACACTGACCACTATCCAGTACCAGCGCCGGAATCTTACCTAGCGGATTTCCGGCCTGTAGTGCATCTGGCGTGCTAATCGGAGTCAGCGCTAATTCTTCAAGCTGCACTTGGTCTGCAATACCGCACTCCGCGGCGACAACCCTGACTTTACGGACAAAAGGTGACGCTGGATTGTGATAAAGTTTCATGTACTTTTCCGGTGAGCATGCTTTGCCGATTCTACACCAGAAGGCCAGACAATAAGCCGACTGTTTTTCAACCGATCATGCTAAAGCCAACATAACGAATTACCAATTTACAGTTAATGAATATAGAGACACCGTTTAATGCATACTCAACCACTGTCCAACCGGACTGGATTGACGACAATGGCCATATGAATGTGGCTTACTACCATCTGGTTTTTGATCTCGCTGCAACCCCGTTTTTTAGCTGGCTCGGCTTTACAGATGAGAATCGCAAGGCACACAACATTTCTACATTTGCGCTGGAGACACACCTTAATTATTTGTCTGAGGTGAAAGTGAATGCCAGCGTACGAGTTGAATCACGAGTACTCGATGTAAATGAAAAGCGCTTTCATTTTTTCCAGCAGATGTATAAATCAGATACAAATCAGCTTTCAGCAACTCACGAATCACTTGGCACCGTGGTGGACATGCAACAACGTAAGTCCAGTAGAATGCCAGACCGCATCTATCAGCGAATACAGGAAGTTAAAACAGCGCATAGCAAGCTCGACTTGCCATGGCAGGTAGGACACGTCATGTCGATAGACGCGAAGCCAAGCGCTAAGAATCAAAAATCCCCGCAGGATAACCACAGATAGTACGGTCTGCATCTATGTTTATTGCCATTATTATTCTTTCATTCGTTGGTTCATCACTTGTACGTGCCTGGATGACCCGTACCTACAGCAAGTGGAACTCAGTTGAGAACCAGGCTGGTGTCAACGGACAAACAGCAGCCAGACAGATCCTTGACAACAATCAGCTTTCCAACATAAAGCTTGAGATTTCAGAGGGAATGCTTTCAGATCATTTTATTCCCAGTCAAAAACTCATCCGACTATCGAAGGATATAAACAATAAGCCAAGTATTGCAGCACTCGCTGTGGCAGCCCATGAAGTAGGCCATGCAATACAGGACCGAGAAGGCTATGCTCCACTCAAATTAAAAGCGATCATGATGCCGGCAGCGGCACTCGGTAATAGATTCGGATTAATACTCGCGATCGGAGCGGGTTTTATAGGCAGTAGTTTTTTGATGAATGCAGGTATGGCTATGCTTTTTCTAGGCATGCTGATGCCTATTCTAACATTGCCCATTGAGTTTGATGCCAGTAAACGGGCGCTTGAAGAACTGACAAAATTCAATCTGGTTAATGAACAGGAGTATGCAGGGGCGAAATCAATGTTATTCGCAGCTGCACTAACCTACGTCGCCGGTGCTGCATCATCTATTGCTATTCTTGGCCTGCTCGCCATGCGCTTTCTAAAGCGATAGCAATCAATGCAATACTACATGGCCCTAACACATGAATGAACGTGAACTTCTAAAATCAATGTTCGCAGCAGCGGTACAAGCCGCGCAGCCTGAAAAAGTAATAGCTGAACATCTGCCGCAAGTTCCTGCAGGCCGTACGATAGTCATCGGCGCCGGTAAAGCCTCAGCCGAGATGGCCAGAGCTTTTGAAGCCCACTGGCCAGGACCAGTCGAAAAGCTCTCTGGTCTTGTCGTCACACGCTACGACTATGCAGTAACCTGCCAACACATTGAAATTGTAGAAGCGGCACACCCGGTACCAGATAAAGCAGGTGAAACAGCCGCAAAAAGAATACTCGATACGGTTGCTAACCTCAGTGAAGATGATCTCGTTGTATGCCTTATCTCCGGCGGCGGTTCGGCCCTGTTGTCATTACCGGCAGAAGGTTTAACGCTGGACGATAAACAACAACTCAATCGCGCCTTGCTTAAAAGTGGCGCAAACATTCGTGAGATGAATTGCGTACGCAAGCATCTTTCAGCCATTAAAGGTGGCCGCCTCGCTGAAGCCATTCACCCGGCAAAGCTGCATACGCTGATGATCTCGGATGTACCCGATGATGATCCTGATGTTATCGCCTCAGGCCCAACAGTACCCGACCCCACAACATACAACGATGCCGTTGACATAATAAAAAGATACGCCATCACTAAACCTGTGGTCGCTATCGATCACCTTACGTCCGGTATGCATAATGAAAAGTTAGCCCATAAGCTAACCGAGACACCCAAGCCCGGTAACCCGTGTTTTGAGAATACTAATGCTGTGCTGGTCGCTACACCACAACGGTCACTGGAGGCAGCGGCCGATGTGGCAATGCAAAATGGTGTGACTCCGGTAATACTGGGCGACAGTATTGAAGGTGAATCATCACAGGTGGCAATCGTACATGCGGGTATTGCCAAACAGGTTGTTCGCCATCAACAGCCGGTCAAGAAACCTTGCGTGCTTCTATCTGGCGGTGAGACTACCGTAACCGTAAAAGGCGACGGACGCGGTGGCCGCAACGCAGAATTCTCTCTGGCATTAGCTATTGCTTTAACTGGCATAGAGGGTGTGCATTGCCTGGCGGCAGATACAGACGGCATAGATGGAAGTGAAGACAACGCCGGCTGCCTTGTATCACCCAACACACTTGAGCGTGCAGCAGCCAGGCAACTCAAAGCAAAAGACTATTTAGCAAATAATGATGCTTATAGCTTTTTCGAACAACTAGATGATCTGCTGATTACCGGCCCGACATTGACCAACGTCAATGACTTTAGAGCGATACTTATCACATGACCGAAACTACCGCGCTCGATCCTGAAATTGCTGCCTACCTTGCGCAGATTCAATCAACTACACAGTCTGCCCATAAGCTAACAGCGGTTGAGTTGCGTAAAACTTTTGATGCGTTACGAATTGATCCTGGAGTACAGGCTAAGGTAGCTGAGATTCACGACCTGGTGATACCCTCCGCAGATGGTGGTATCAAAGCGCGCTTGTATAAGGCAGAAAGTCTTAACGACCAACCGCTGTTAGTCTGGTATCACGGGGGTGGCTGGGTTTTAGGTGATCTAGATACCGCAGAGTTGACGTGCAGAGATCTTGCCAGTCAATCCGGATGTCATGTTTTGTCTGTAGATTATCGTCTGGCACCGGAACATCCATTTCCCGCAGCTTATGATGACGCTATAACCTCCTTGCGGTATGCATTTGATCATGCGGCAGAACTGGGTGTGGATACCAGTCAGATTGCAATTGGTGGTGACAGCGCTGGCGCTAACCTCGCAGCATGTGCCTGCATTGCTGCAAAAGCTCAAAATCTCAAGGTAATTTACCAACTGTTGATTTACCCGCTGGTAGAGGCAAACTTCGACAATACAAGCTATCAGGAAAACGCTAACGACTACTTTCTAACCAGAAATCTAATGAAGTGGTTCTGGAATCACTACGTTCCTGAAGAATCAAAACGCAGCGACCCGCGCGTTGCACCATTGAACAATGATTTGAAAGGCTTGCCACCGGCCTGGCTATTGACCGTGCAATTTGATCCTTTGCGTGACGAAGGCGTGAAGTATGCGACTGCGCTGCAGCAAGCTGGTGTACCGGTAGTTACCACCCATTCAAGTGACACAATTCACGGTTTCTTCACCACACCGACCAGTAGCGGCGCACTAGCGCGAAAAGAGGCGGCAATCAGGCTCAAATCTGCCTTGATGTAAGGTTTTTGATACATCATGTAACACATTGAGAACAGGTTCTCAGCATTTAGAACACCATAAAGGCATAATGCATTCATCGGTTGAGACACGAAGTAGCTTCCTCCATAGCCACTACCTCTCGACCACCGAATTTAAACTTATTGTTGTTCTCCAGAGCGTTGACGGTAGCTCCGTTGACATAGAAAAGACTGCTATCGCGGTCTTTTCCTCTGCCCGCTCGGAAATGCTCCTCGAATCTATTTCCAAGCACTAAGATTTATTGCCAGCACTGCACCCAGGAATGTAACAACTATACGAAAGATAAAATCCAGTCACGCACCTTACTGGCATTTTCAGACAAGGGTTTGGTTTTGGACCAGACAAGATAAATTCCGCGCCCTGTACTCCATGCCCAGTCTTCCCGTGCTGCCAGTAACTGACGATCAATTAAGTCACGAACGATATGATCCCATCCGAAGGCAAAGCCTTCACCAGTTTGGGCCGCTTGCAAAACCAATGCATAGTCATTTAAACGCATGCCTTCAGAAATAGTAGTGTCAGGGATGCCATGAAAGGTAAACCAATCCTTCCACGTTGGCCTCATTCTTACAGGCTCTTCTAGGTGAATCAGCCGCTCGTGCAGCAAGTTTGGTATTGACCTCAGGTTACGAGCTGACTGCATTACTATCGGGCTTGCAACCGGATATATCACTTCATCAGCAATTTTTTCAGCAATACAATCCTGCCAGCTACCATCACCCAGCCTGACGGCGATACTGATATTTTCTACATCAAGATCCGGTTCGCTGGCACTGCTTTGTAAGCGCAAATCAATCTCTGGATGTAAATCTCGCAGCGCGTGTAGCTTGGGCATCATCCAATAGTATGAAAAAGCAGACGACGAACTTAAGGTCACATAATCAGACCGACCCATTGAATGCACGGCTTCAGCGGAACTCTCTATTCCACGCAGGGACTGCGACACATCAGCATAGAATCGTAAACCAGCGTTGGTTAATGAAACCTTCCTGTGGCCTCGGTCAAACAACCGCACCTGCAAGGAAGCCTCAAGCTGCTTGATCGATGCGCTGACCGAAGGCTGCTGCATGCCAAGCTCATCGGCTGCGTGTGTAAATGAGCCTAACCGGGCCGCCGATTCAAAAACAAACAGGTTTCTTGGAGACGCGATCAATTTGAGTGTCTTACGCATAGAGACAGTCTATGCAAGTTATCAAAATATTCAACGGTTACAGCATCAATAACAGGCGTTACTATCGTCTACAGACTCATGTGGCATCGCTACCAGCAATAACAGGCCCTGAAACTATGGTGCGAAGAACCAGAAAAGGCTCACGATCTCGCGGTGACGCCCGAGCCAATGTTGCCGACTCAAAGGCACCTGCCTGCATTTCACGCAAGCTGCCGTTTTTTGACCCACTGGACGAAGAGCAGCTGGCAAAAATCGATGATCAGGTCGACTGGATGCTGGAGAACATTGGCTTTGCCTTCAAGGATGATCCCGAATCTCTACGCATCTGGAAAGAAGCTGGCGTGAAGATGGACGGCGATAAGGTATTCGCCGATGCACAGTGGGTACGAGCCCAATGCGCTAAAGCACCGAGCGAATTTACCCAGCTTGCAAGAAACCCGGAACGGTCCGTCACCATTGGTGGTAACCATCAGGTATTTGCCCCTATCTACGGTGCGCCTTTTGTTCGTGATCTTGAAGGTGGCAGACGTTACGCTACATTTGATGACTTTGAAAAACTGGTCAAACTGACTTACATGCACCCTAACCTTCATCACAGTGGGCTAGTGATCGCAGAACCAACGGATATTCCAGTTAGTAAGCGGCATCTAGACATGGTTTACGCACACATGGTGCACGGTGATAAACCACACCTGGGTGCGATCACTGAGAAAAGCCGCGCACAGGACAGCGTCGACATGGCAGAGATTCTTCATGGCAAGGAAACCATGGATAACAACGTGGTGATCATGGCTAACGTGAACACCAACTCACCCTTATTGATTGATAAAGTAGTCACCGAGGCAATCCAGGTTTACTCTTCACGCGGACAGGCAATGGTGATAACACCATTCATACTGACGGGTGCCATGGGGCCGGTATCAACTGCTGCCGCGGTCGCACAGGTGTATATGCCGGTCCAAAAGTGCGGATATTTGCCGCAGCACA
>CALIHW010000165.1 GCA_938020525.1 uncultured Granulosicoccaceae bacterium
ACTAATCGTGGTGGAGTGCCTATTGAACAAAGCCACATAAATGGCGGGACTGGAATGGCGGAGAGAGAGGGATTCGAACCCTCGATGGAGCTATAAACCCCATACTCCCTTAGCAGGGGAGCGCCTTCAGCCACTCGGCCACCTCTCCGGATGTGTGAAGCTTATCTTCTAATCACGTAAAGTCAAACCAAAAACGCAAAAACCGCCACTGAGGCGGTTTCCATTCGTACATCTATGGCGTACATCTATTGGAACTTCCGGGGCGCTGATAGCACCCAGCACCACTAACTTCTTACTGTCAACTCGCCACTGAATTCTGCGAGTTGTCGTAACTCTCTGAATCTTCAGGTGAAGAGTCAGAATCCTGATTTCCGTCAGTTGGGACGTGAGTCGTTTCCTGCTCGCGCTTGATCCGGTCATAGATCTCTTCCCGGTGCACTGCCACCTCTTTAGGTGCATTGACACCGATGCGAACCTGATTGCCCTTAACACCAAGCACGGTGACGGTGACTTCATCACCAATCATCAGGGTTTCACCGACACGTCGGGTTAGTATAAGCATAGTTGCTCCAAATTTTGTTACAGATAAACACGCTTTTGCGTGCTTCTAGGCACCCGCAACGTTACC
Organism: uncultured Granulosicoccaceae bacterium; assembly: GCA_938020525.1. Classification (GTDB taxonomy): domain Bacteria; phylum Pseudomonadota; class Gammaproteobacteria; order Granulosicoccales; family Granulosicoccaceae. Next base: position 629 of record CALIHW010000165.1, read on the forward strand.
CGCATACCTTATTCCATGTTCGGGCGAAATGTCGGCAGTTGAAGCGGTTTTTCACAAAGCGTTACATTATCCCACAAAGTGCGCTTAAAGCATACAAAACCGCAATTGTATAACGGCAGATTGTTGCCACTTTGCGTCGAATACCTGTTTATCGACTACGTAAGCTCACACCTAAATTCGATACCGCAATCACTTACATTAATTAACATCTGATTGCTGCAAGTTTTGCGCTAAATCAAACACTTCATGTAGTGTGCGTACTCCTAACTCAAGATACTTTTCATCGATAACCACAGACACCTTAATTTCAGATGTAGATATCATGAGGATATTGATCTGTTCAGCTGCCAATGCTTCAAACATCTTACTTGCAACACCTGCATGGGAACGCATACCAACCCCTACAAGAGATAACTTGGCGATATCTTTTCGACCGGAAACATCAGCCGCACCTAGTTGTTTTGCCACCCCATTGACTATTTCAGTGACTCTGTCGTAATCAATTCTGTTAACTGTAAAAGTAAAGTCAGTGACATTGTCACCTGATATATTCTGCACAATCATATCAACTTCAATATTGGCATCGGCTACAGCACCAAGAATCCGATGCGCTATTCCTGGCGTATCAGGAACACCGCGCACTGTTAATTGTGCCTCATCTCGATTAAAAGCAATGCCGGATATAAGCGCTTGTTCCAAGTCAGCTTCCTCATCATCTAGGGTAATAAGTGTACCTTCTCCTTCACTGAAGGATGAAAGCACTCTGAGTGCAACATTATATTTTCCCGCAAACTCAACTGATCTTATATTAAGAACCTTTGAACCCAGGCTTGCCATTTCAAGCATTTCTTCAAAAGTTATCCGTTCGAGTTTACGCGCGTCAGGGACTACTCTCGGGTCCGTGGTATATACACCATCAACATCAGTGTAAATTTGACATTCGTCTGCTTGAAGTGCAGCGGCCATTGCTACCGCAGACGTGTCTGATCCACCACGTCCAAGCGTTGTTACATCACCTGCTTCATTAACCCCCTGGAAGCCGGCAAGTACAACGACACGCCCTTCGTTAAGGTCTTTCATAACTGCATCAGTATCAATCTTGTTGATACGCGCTTTGTTATAAGAATCATCTGTAAGAATACCAGCCTGCCGGCCAGTATAGGAACGCGCCTCTTGCCCAAGCTCTGCTAGTGCCATACACAGCAATGCAGTAGTCACTTGCTCACCGGTGGAAACCAACACATCATGCTCTCTGGGTATAGGGCGTTTACTGATCTCATTTGCAAGACCGATTAGTCGATTCGTCTCACCGGACATGGCGGAGACCACTACCACCAACTGGTGACCCTGCTGCGCAGTTTTATAGACACGATCAGCGACCGCCTGAATACGCTCTATTGTGCCGACGGATGTACCACCGTATTTTTGAACGAGTAAACTCATGTTGCAGGAAAATTAACCAAGTGTAGATGCGAGAGTGAACGGCTCACAGATCGCAAAATCCGTGTAGCCCGAAATTTAGGGGTGCTACTTTATAACTTTGGCGTGATCCAGTCAGCCACACTTGCAAGCGCTGCCGATAAATTTTCCGGCTGAGTACCACCCGCCTGAGCCAGATCAGGCCGACCGCCGCCCTTGCCTCCAACCTGCAAAGCGACATGATTTACCAACTCACCGGCTTTAACCTTATCAGTGACATCTTTACTGACACCGGCAATCAGACGCACTTTACCCTCTTCCACCGCACCAAGCACGATGGCCGTCGTTCCGAGCTTATCTTTAAGCTTGTCCATCGAATCCCGCAAACCTTTTGCATCAGTGTCTTTGAGCTCAATCGCTAATACTTTCACACCGTTTATATCAACCGCATCGGAACTCAAGCTATCACCGGTTTTTGATGCGATAACAGACTTTAACCGATCAATTTCACGGCTGAGCTCCCTGTTCTGCTCCGTTAGCCCGGCAACACGCTGATCAACTTTTTCTATCGATGATTTCAATCGCGCAGCAATACTGGTTAGTGTGTTGCGCTCACCTATAGTCTGATCAATAGCCGCGCTTCCAGTGACCGCCTCTATTCTTCTGACGCCTGCAGCAACGCCAGTTTCACTGACTATACGGAACATGCCTATGTCACCGCTGCGCTCTACGTGAGTACCGCCACACAGCTCAACCGAATTAGGTCCAAGCTCGACTACTCGAACCACATCACCATATTTTTCACCGAACAGTGCCATCGCGCCTTTGGCGATTGCATCATCCATGGACATTTCGTTGGTGGAAGCTTCAGCATTTTCCATCACCTGACCATTAACCCAGCTTTCAATGGTGGTCAGTTCCTCATGGCTTACCGGCGCACCGTGAGAGAAATCAAAACGCAGGTGACCCGGCCCTACCAGAGAACCCTTTTGCTGCACATGTTCACCAAGCACTCTTCGCAATCCCGCATGCAGAAGATGAGTTGCTGAATGATTCTTTAAAGTCGCGCGGCGGCGATCAGCATCTACAGATGCCGATAAAGTATCACCCTTGCAGACTATGCCCTGTGCAAGCACACCAAAATGCAGGAAGGCAGCACCTGACTTCTGCGTATCGGCAACTTCGAACCTTACGGTGTCATTGATAAAAAGACCACGATCACCAACCTGACCACCAGACTCACCATAAAAAGGCGTTTCATTAAGAACAATGACCACTGATTGCTCAGTGCTCAGATTTGCAGCATCAATACGATCAACCGCTTTGCCATCGACAAAGAGCTCCACTACTTCGGCATGACCTTCAAGTTTGTCATAGCCGGTAAAGTCGGTTGAGGTGGTGCTGGAAATCTGTGCAGCACCGGCATTAGCAAACTGGCTGGCGGCTCTCGCACGATCCCGCTGTGCTTCCATGTGGGTAGCAAAACCATCTTCATCAACAGTCAGGCCACGCTCACGAGCAATGTCTGCAGTCAGATCAAGCGGGAAGCCATAGGTATCGTAGAGCTTGAATGCTGTCTCACCCGGTACAGTGTTGCCAGCAAGGTTTGACAGATCCTCCTCAAAGATCTTCATACCCTGTGTCAAGGTTTCAGCAAAACGCACTTCCTCCGCAAGCAGTGCTTCCTCAACCTGCTTCTGTGCTTTTGCCAATTCCGGGAAAGCCTCGCCCATAAGCTTGACCAAAGGTGCGACCAGCTTGTGAAAGAACGACTGACTTGCACCAAGCTTATGACCATGGCGTGCCGCACGCCTGATGATTCGCCGCAATACATAGCCACGCCCTTCATTGGACGGCAACACACCATCAACGATCATAAATGCACATGATCGAATATGATCTGCAATTACTTTAAGTGATGGATTATCACTATCATCACTGCCTGTTACTGCCTGCACTTCTTTTAACAGGTTCGCAAACAGATCAATCTCGTAGTTACTGTGCACATGCTGTAGAACAGCAGCCACTCGCTCAAGACCCATACCTGTATCGACGCTTGGTTTCGGCAACGGTGTTAGCGTGCCATCAGCAGAGCGGTCGTACTGCATAAAAACCAGATTCCAGATTTCTATATACCGATCACCGTCTTCATCAGGTGTTCCCGGCGGACCGCCAAAAACATCAGGACCGTGATCGTAAAAAATTTCAGAACATGGACCGCAAGGGCCAGTATCACCCATTTGCCAGAAGTTATCTTTAGCGCCTATACGGGCAATTCGATCTTCCGGCACTCCCACTTTTTTAGCCCACAGATCATAGGCCTCATCATCTTCTTCAAATACCGTGATCCAGAGCTTGTCTTTCGGTAAACCGAGCTCTTCGGTTAAAAACTGCCAGGCAAACTGAATTGCCTCCTCTTTAAAATAATCACCAAAACTGAAATTGCCCAGCATTTCAAAGAAGGTGTGGTGACGTGCTGTGTAACCCACGTTCTCGAGATCGTTGTGCTTACCGCCCGCGCGTACACATCTTTGCGAAGTTGTCGCCCGGTTGTAGCCGCGCTTCTCTGTACCAAGAAACAGATCCTTGAACTGCACCATTCCCGCGTTAGTGAACAGCAGGGTCGCATCATTGCCCGGTACCAAAGGACTGGACTTGACGATCTCGTGACCGTTTCTTTTGAAGAACTGCAGAAACCGGTCGCGGATTTCTGATGTAGTTAATAACTTGTCTGACATAGGGGTTCTGTCGTCACGTTACGCCATCGGAATCAAATATGGCGGTATCAAATAGGAACTGTATCAAATTCAACAGAGGGTTACTTCGAACTTGATTTCCAATTTAAGTGTTGAGGCTCAATTTTCAGAATCGACAGCTTCAAAGTCATCTATAGCAGATCTGATATCTTCCTGTGAAAATCCACGCTGATATAAATATCGCTGCATTTTCGCACGGGTTTTCATATCCACTACGGAGTTGCCACCGAACTTTTTTGCCAGTACTGAACCTGCGACAACATGCCAGTCTGTACCGGAATCCGTAATTGCATTCTCTATATCGGACTGCTCGAGGCGACGTGCCTGCAGATCTGCTCTGACTTTATTTGCACCGTAGCCGCGGTCAACTCGCATCCGCGTGTACGATTCTGCAAATCGAACGTCACATTGTAGCCCTTCTTCGGCCAGCTGATCCAGAACAGAGTCAATCAGATCCGAAGGTAGTTCACGTTGCAGGAGCTTTTGTTCGAGTTCGTGTCTGCCATGTTCACGATTGACTAACAGTCGGACGGCTCTTTCACGTACAACCGCGTGGGTGATGACTGGGGATTTAGCTGGCTCTGCTTGCGCATCAATTTCAGGAAAATCGGCACCGCTAAATTCGGTGCTGCTCAAGTCACTCATAGCTTCAGCGTCTGCGGCTGACTCTAATTCTGTCAGATCGGCGTCCACCTGACGCTCAAATGGCCGACCAGTGGACCGGCGCGAGCTGAAACCAGTTCGCGCCTTTTGACGCATGGACTTTGAGGACCCGAGCTTTTGCAACTCGGGCTTTTGCAACCCAGACTCTTGCGACCCGGGTTTTTGCAACCCAGGCTGTTGCGACCCGGGCTCTTGCAACCCAGACTCTTGCGACCCAGACTCTTGCGACCTAGGCTGCTGCGACCTAGGCTTCTGGCGCTTCGGCCTCATCCTGCTCTTCTTTGACGGCTTCTTCCTGCTTTGTAGTCGGCTTTAGCAACATATCGCGCAAAGAGGTTTCGATTTCCTGAGACATTTCAGGATTCTCTTTCATGTAGTTACGCACATTGTCTTTACCCTGACCGATGCGATCGCCCTTGTAGCTGTACCAGGCACCCGCCTTGTCAACCAGATCATGCTTCACACCAAGCTCGATCAACTCCCCTTCGCGCGAAGAACCCTCACCGTAGAGAATTTCAAATTCAGCCTGCTTAAACGGTGGCGCCATCTTGTTTTTAACCACCTTCACGCGTGTGTCGTTACCGATGACCTCATCGCCTTTTTTGATCGCACCAATACGGCGGATATCCAGACGAACAGATGAATAAAATTTAAGCGCGTTACCACCCGTAGTAGTTTCTGGTGAACCGAACATCACACCAATCTTCATACGAATCTGGTTGATAAAGATAACCAGGGTGTTGGAGCGCTTGATGTTAGCGGTTAGCTTACGCAGCGCCTGCGACATTAGACGAGCGTGCAAACCGACGTGAGAGTCACCCATATCACCTTCGATTTCAGCCTTCGGTGTGAGCGCTGCTACCGAATCAACAACGATTAAATCAATTGCACTGGAACGTACCAGCATATCGACGATTTCAAGGGCCTGGTCACCGGTATCAGGCTGGGAGACCAGCATGTCATCTACATTAACGCCAAGCTTTTCAGCGTAGCCCGGATCGAGTGCGTGCTCTGCATCTATGAACGCACAGGTGCCACCGGCCTTTTGACATTCAGCAATAGCCTGTAGAGTCAGCGTGGTTTTACCTGAAGATTCAGGCCCGTAGATTTCAACAACACGGCCCTTTGGTAAGCCGCCGATACCAAGTGCGATATCAAGCGTAAGGATGCCGGTAGAAATAACATCGATGTCTCTATTGATTTGCGAATCGCCCATACGCATGACAGCGCCTTTACCAAATTGCTTTTCAATTTGGCCAAGGGCGGCGTTGAGGGCTTTCTTTTTATTGTCATCCACGATTGGAGTCTCCTGGTTTACATCTTCTTACCTGCCGCCAGCGTGAATTTGACAGACAGGCGCGTTTGGAATTAGATCGAGCTGAATTATCGCACAATGAAAGAGGCGTGCACACCATATACTGAATAAATATACACCTCTGTAATCGGCTGCCTAATCGGGCCAATACATGGCTAATGTGAGTCAGATTCGATACACGCGATCAGCAATCGCACCGAATGATAAACAGTCTCGCGACGGACAGATTGACGGTCGCCGGAAAATAAATGATGCTGCGCAACACTCGCAAAGCCATCACCGGCACATGCGATCCAGACTGTACCGACCGGCTTCGCATCACTACCGCCTGTTGGTCCGGCCACACCGCTGACAGAGACAGCGATATTTGCATCACTCGACGCCACTGCACCTGCAGCCATTGCCAGAACCGTCTCTTCACTTACCGCACCATGGGTCGACAATATTTCACCGGCTACACCCAGCATTTGTTGCTTGGCATTGTTGCTATAGGTGACAAAGCCCCTGTCAAACCAGACGGAACTTCCCGAGACTTCTGTAAATGCTGCCGCAATCAAACCACCGGTACAAGACTCGGCAGTTGCCAGCACACGCTGTTTACTCATTGCTAGTTCAGCCAGGGTACTAACCAGCGAGGTCGTATCAGAGTTTGTCATGGGCAGCAGTATCGCCGATCACGGTCTTAAGGTGAAACCGTAAGCGATGAAAATTAAGCCTGCTGAGTTAGGCGCAGAAAATTAAATCTGGCAGGCGTGCTTTGTAAGATTACATTGAGGCACCTTCGATACAATACCCGAATGAGTACCGCGACCAAAAACACCGCCACCCCGATGATGCGCCAGTATCTGGGTATCAAATCCGAGCACCCGGAAACAATGCTTTTCTATCGTATGGGAGATTTCTACGAACTCTTCTTTGACGATGCCAAGCGCGCCGCCGAGCTACTCGGCATCACGCTTACCGCCAGAGGCACCTCCGGTGGCCAGCCCATACCGATGGCCGGTGTACCCTATCACTCAGCCGAAGGTTATCTGGCCAAGCTGGTCAGCTACGGTGAATCCGTGGCGATCTGCGAACAAACCGGCGACCCTGCCACCAGCAAAGGGCCGGTTGAAAGACAAATTGTCCGCATCCTGACACCCGGCACAGTCACCGATGAAGCAATTCTTGATGATCGAAAATCCTGCGCACTGGCAGCCCTTTATATAGACGGGGATAACTACGGTATCGCGAGCATTGATCTGGCACTGGGCACTATCTTTGTCACCGAGTTTGAATCAGACACTCTGTTGCACGCAGAACTTGCGCGTATAGCACCCAACGAATTACTAATTGCAGAAGGAGCCATTTCAACTGGCCAGGCAACCGGACTGGCCGACGTTCTACAAGAGCGGTTCACGGTTCGCGAAAGACCACCCTGGCACTTCGACAGCACCACAGCTAAAGAACAACTGTGCGAGTTATTCGGCACCAAAGACCTGCAAGGCTTCGGCTGTGAAAATTTAAGTCTAGCCACTTCAGCGGCAGGCTGCGTACTGCAATACGTACGTGAAACTCACCGTGGCACACCGCCTCACATAGAAGGCATCACAACAGAAACCCAGGGCGATGCAGTCACACTGGATGCGACTACCAGACGCAACCTTGAACTCGACTCAAGCATCAGCGGCCAACCCGGGGCAACATTAAAAGCCATCCTCGATAAAACCTGCACCAGCATGGGCAGCCGGTTACTGGCCCGATGGTTAAACAGACCACTACGAAGCCACCTGGAACTCAACACGCGCTTTGATGCGATAGATTCACTTGTCGCAGACTCAGGATTGCAGGATGCCTTAACAGAACAACTGGCAGGCATTGCTGACATAGACCGGATACTGGCGCGAATATCGATTGGCAGTGCCAGGCCTCGAGATCTGCTCGGTCTTAGAAACAGTTTACGACGCTTGCCAGAACTCCACACAGCATGCAGCAAAGTGCAGGATAACTTATTGAACGGCCTGGGCGATTGCCTGGATGGTTTTAGCAATGAAACCACACTGTTGAATACCGCACTAAATGACGAAGTACCTGCCACACTTAAAGATGGTGGTGTTATTAAAACCGGTTTTGATGAAACACTTGATGAGTTGCGTGGCTTAAGCGAAAACGCAGACAAGTTTTTAACTGATCTCGAAATACGCGAACGTGATCGCACTGGTATTGCAACGCTTAAAGTCGGCTATAACCGGGTACATGGCTATTACCTTGAAGTATCAAAAGCCAGTAAGGGTGAAGTACCGCCTGAGTATACGCGCAGACAAACACTCAAAGGTGCCGAACGGTACATCACCGAAGAACTCAAAGAGTTTGAAGATAAAGTATTGTCTGCTCGTGAACGATCGATGAATCGCGAAAAATCACTTTATGAAAATTTACTGACAGATTTATCCAATCACCTGCCGGCACTTAAACAATGTGCACGAGCTGTGGCGGAGCTTGATGTGCTTTGCAATATGGCAGAGCGTTCTGTTACCAATCAGTGGTCACGCCCGGCTTTCAGCGACAAACCCGGTATCCGTTATAACGCAGGCCGCCACCCGGTAATCGAGGCAACGCTTAAAGATCCGTTTGTACCAAACGATCTGCATCTTGACAGTAAGCGACGTATGCAGTTGATAACCGGCCCGAACATGGGCGGTAAATCGACTTACATGCGCCAGACTGCACTGATCGCCTTAATGGCACATATCGGTTGCCATGTACCAGCCAACGATTGTGTGATCGGACCAATAGATCGAATCTTCACGCGTATCGGTGCATCAGATGATCTTGCCAGCGGTCGCTCAACTTTTATGGTCGAAATGACTGAAGCTGCCAGTATTCTGCACAATGCAACTCCCCACAGCCTCGTCCTGATGGATGAAATCGGTCGTGGCACAAGCACATATGACGGACTTTCACTGGCTTGGGCATGCGCAGAGGCTCTAGCCAATAAAAACAAAGCATTCACTTTATTTGCAACTCACTATTTTGAGCTGACGACACTTGCAGATTCGCACGATGCTATAGGCAACGTTCATCTGGATGCTGTTGAACACAACGATGAAATTGTGTTTATGCACAATGTTAAGTCCGGTGCTGCAAACAAGAGCTACGGCTTGCAGGTAGCTAAACTTGCAGGGCTGCCAGCGGCAACTTTGCGTGACGCTCGAGCGCGGCTTGAATCTTTAGAGAATAACGCTTCCTCAGACCAGGCATCCCGGATGTTATTCAATACACCCAGTCCACAAATGGGATTGTTTGATCAGGAGACTTCTGCAGTTACCGACTACCTTGCCGAACTTGATGCAGATAACCTCACCCCGAGGCAAGCGCTCGATCATCTATACGAGCTGATCAAACTATCAAAAAAATAGTCACTATTCGACGAAAGTCGAAATAGCCATTCTCCCTCGGGAGAATACAGAGCGTTGTTTGCTTTGCAAGAGGGGCAATGCCAGCATCAGAAACTCACAGCGTTAACCTAAGCGACGGACCCTCCCCGGCGCTTAGACGCCGACCCTCCCGCCAGCGGGAGGGTGTCATTCCGATAAATGGAAAACTCAAAACTAAGCCCGAAATAGCCATTCTCCCTCGGAAGAATACAAAGCGTTGTTTGCTTTGCAAGAGGGGGCGATGCGGAAAACGAAAAACGAAGCTGAAGCAGCCGTCGAGCAGACTAAAAATCCCCCACCCCGTATCTATACCCCATCCTGGCGTGATATCTTATGGGGATGTCGAATTTCAACAAAGTCGGTCTGATATCCAAAAGTAATGACCTTAGCGTTTCAGCAACCCTAAATAATGTCTACAAACTGATGCAGCAAAAAGGCCTCGACGTGATGCTGGACAACAGCACGCGCGGCCTGCTTGGTGGCCCTATTACCGTGGATATCGACACCATTGGTCAGGAGTGCGATCTCGCTGTCGTAATCGGTGGTGACGGCACGCTGCTGCATGCCGCCCGCGAGTTGGTTAACGCCGACGTGCCGCTGGTTGGGGTGAATCGCGGCCGACTGGGTTTTCTGGTCGATGTCTCCCCGGAAGACGGTCTGCACGAGCTGGCAGAAATCATCGACGGCGATTACCAGCAGGAGGACCGGTTGATGCTCAATTGCCGCCTCGCACGCGACGGTGAGATCATCCATCAGTCGCTGGCTTTCAACGACATGGTGATGCGCACCAAAAATGTACTGCAGATCATCGAGTTCGAAGTTTCAATCAATGGCACTTTCGTGATTACGCAGCGAGCGGATGGTGTCATCGTCTCATCACCATCCGGATCTACTGCTTATTCACTGTCGAGTGGCGGGCCGATTATCACCCCGGGGTTGCCAGCTGTTGTCATACAGCCTATCTGCCCGCACACACTAAGCAGCAGACCATTGGTTGTAAACGCAGATACCGAAATTTCTGTGCTGATCACTGAAAAGAAAACCGTACATGCGCAGATGGTTTGTGATGGTCAGGTATATAATGATCTACAGAATGATGACATCATAGAAGTGCGCAGACACGACAAACCTATCCGTATCCTGCACCCTTCAAAGTATGACTACTACTCTATCTTGCGTGAAAAACTCAACTGGGGCTGAGCTATTGACGTCTTAGCGACTTGCACAAGCGGGCTCGCATAAACGGTCAAGGCAATATCAAGTATTAATGCTAGTAGCACTAAACGTAAAAGATTTCGCCATTATCACCAGCAGCTCGCTGGAACTGCAGTCAGGCATGACCACACTCACCGGCGAGACCGGTGCAGGCAAATCAATCCTTCTCGGCGCTCTCGGTCTGGTACTGGGCGACCGCGCATCGCCAAGTGCTGTTCGGGATGGTGCAGAACGCGCAGAGATCAGTGCGGTGTTTGATGTATCGTCAGTCAATGACGCCACCGAATGGCTCAATGATCACTCCATGGATCAGGATGATGAGTGCATTCTGCGCAGAGTGGTTGCCAAAGATGGAAAGTCACGTGCATTCATTAACGGCTCCCCGGTTACGCTTAGAAAACTAAAAGAGCTGGGCCGTTTACTGGTAAATATCCATGGCCAACATGATCACCAGTTAATCACCTCACCAGACAAACAACGCGACATCCTTGATGACTTTGGTGAGTGCCAGAAGCTTATAAAAAGCGTCAATGACGTATGGCAGGAGTGGAACAAAACCAATCGCACGATCACTACGGCTCAGGAAAGACTGCAGGCACGCGGCGACAGACTGGATACTTTGCGCTATCAGATTCAGGAGTTTGAAAAACTCTCTATAGAATCATTTGATCTGGAATCCATTGACCTGGAACACAGACGACTCGCCAATGCCACTGAGTTAGGCGAGCTAAGTGGCAATGCCATGAACTTACTACAGGATGATCCAAAGTCTGTATTAAGCCAGATAACGCAGGTTGAAAAATCTGTGGCAGAACTACTTTCACACGACAACACCACAGCAGAAGTCGCTGAGCTGATCAGCTCGGCACGTATACAACTTGAAGAAGCAGTTGATACCCTAAGACAATACTCCCATGGTATCGAGCCACAACCACAGCGCTTAAACGAACTGGATGGCATCTTATCCAACGCTCATCAACTGGCAAAAAAACATCAGGTTGATACCAGTGAGCTGACCGCTTTTGCACAAAAGCTGACTGCAGAGTTCAATGAACTTGAATCTATGGATGAGTCAGTTGAGTCTTTGCACAAAGACCTTGAAAAGATCACGGCGAAATACAATGCCACAGCAAAGAAACTAACAAGCAAACGCCGCAAGGCAGCAGCACAACTTGAAGACTATTTAACCGACGCTATGCAAACGCTCGGCATGAAGGGTGGTAAGTTTGCGATTGAATGCTCAAGCAAACCGACAGACACACCGTCAGCCACCGGCCTCGACTATGTGCTGTTTAATGTCAGCGCCAACCCTGGTGCCGCCCCCAGACCAATGTCAGATGTTGCGTCCGGTGGTGAACTTTCAAGATTAAGTCTGGCGGTGCAGCTGATTACCTCAGAAAGAAACAGGGTTCCAACGCTGATATTTGATGAGGTCGATACTGGCGTCGGTGGCGGTGTTGCAGAAACTGTCGGCCAGCAGCTGCGCAAGCTCGGTGATCGCTGCCAGGTGCTTTGCGTTACACACCTGCCTCAGGTTGCAGCGCAGGGGCACTTTCATGTGAAAGTGTCCAAGCAATCAAGTGACAACAAAACCCTGGCCGAGTCCCGCACATTGACAGACGATGAATCCCTGGAGGAAATCGCCAGAATGCTCGGTGGAGTGAAGATAACTAAACGCACCCTCGCCCACGCCAAAGAAATGCTTGCCGCGGTAGACGATTAGGCCAGGCTGGCTTCGCCTTCAATTGTTTACCTTAGATAATCAGTCTGCAACTAATATTGCCGGACGCATTGGTTAAACTGCGGCAATCGAATCGAAATTCCGCACGGGAAGAGCCTGAGACAATTTTATGAAATCTCGACACATACTACTCATCATCCTGATACCTGCCATGGTTTCCCTCACAGCATGCGGAGCCTGGTGGCTGCCAAGACCTCACAAGATCGACATTCAACAAGGCAATTTACTCTCGACAGAACAGATAGAACAGGTAGAGGTCGGTATGAGCAGGGGTGACGTAGTCGAACTACTTGGCCGCCCTATCACCAGCAACCAACTGAATGAAAACCGTTGGGACTATATCTTCAGTATAAACCGCTCTGGCGAAAAGCCTAATGTAAAAAGACTGTCTCTGGATTTTGAAAATGATGTGGTTAAAACACTGGAGACAGACGGGCTTGAAACTACCGGACTCGATTTAAACTAGTCCAGTTATCGGGTTAGTAAACAGTGCCATAAGCTGTAAAAGTAGTAAGACCTCTCCGTAGTGGTCCGTAGGGTGATGGTATGGACGCTCCCTCCTTACCGGCATCACAATGTGCCAAAATGGTAGCGTGTTAACAAAACCATTTAACGGAGAAAGCGCCCATGAAACATCTTAAACTGATCGGTATCGATTTGGCAAAAAACACC
>CALIHW010000166.1 GCA_938020525.1 uncultured Granulosicoccaceae bacterium
AGGAATTGCACTTATTGTATGAATCCGCCTTCATTTTGGAAGGGGACTATAGGGGTCATGTCTTGACATAGCACATTAATTATCCTGATCAACTCTTTTGCCTTGAGTTGTCTCGTCTTGCTACTTTGTTGGAATTAGCCAGACAAGCGTTGCGAGAAGAGCGTAGTGACTGCTTTGCTATTACTTACGCAGAGCTGCAGATTTACACAAACCCTTAGCGGCAAGCCAGCTACTTGAAAAGTTACATGACTTTGTTGATTCGGTTAGCGTCGTCAGGTAGTAAACTCAGTAGCTCAATAAAAGTCTTTCACCTGCCACCTTGGTTGCGTCCGGTAGTTGGGACCATTCTCCACGGATTTGTAAAACCCTTACTTGACGGATTAATCGAAAAAAACAAAACAACGCGTTTCCAGAGACTCTCGCGGTGATGCGTTCTCAGGTGCCAGGCCATCTTCGAATGCGGAATGTATTGTAAAGCGGGATTGTCCTTCCGTCGAAGTATCAAAAGTCTTGATTAGCAGTGCTTCATCCATGGTCATTCTGGGGTAGTAATACCAGCGATGTGCATCGTTAAATAGCGGCAATTGCAATTCGCCTTTTCTCTCTTCAGATTCTCGAACTATATCAACGAGGTCTTCGGGTGATACTGAACGTGCATCGCACATAGCCAAAGGAGAGTGGTGAACGATGCCTTTAATCGAGCGCCAGACATTCACTATGGCCATGCGTTTATGTTGTAGCGTGGTTAGTTCAGAAGTTCGATCTTTGTAGTGGTGCTGTAGGCGCTTGATGCCAGAAGATGCGGTGAAATCATTGTGAATGACTGATGCCGGTTCTCTTACATGCTTTGTTTCTCGGATGCTTCCTGAAGATGACCGTCTCGTGTGATCAAAAATCTCAACGTGCGAACCACCTGTTACCTGTTTGATCAGTGTCGTTATTTCCGGGTCGTACTGCTTTTGAATTTGTTCGTCGTCGTAAAAATCCTTAACGCTTGAGCTTTGCTGTACCAGACAAAAGCCCTCGTTGTCCAGGCTGAACGGATTATTGACCATTCGTGCATTGGCAATAGCAACACATCTGTGTTCAAAGTCGCCAACGTGTTCGGTAGTATTACTCTTGCCCGGGTTCACGACATAAGCGGCGTCGGCTTTTTTACATGCCAGGTATTTCAAGTTTGCACTGACTTGCTGCTTGGCGCTTATTGCGGTTTGGGTATTCATATCAGTACATGCTGTCCTTTAGGTCTTTATCTATGGTCGCTTGAATTCGAAGCCGTTCTTTGTTGTCGATTGGTAAGTGCTCATACATTAATGTGGCGAGACTGGGTGCATCGGACGCCGGAATCTTGAACGTATCTTGCCAGAGCTTGCCTCTAAAAATCGCTTTGGCACAATGGCCATAGCATTCCCTTACCTTTATTATCTGTACTACTGCTGGCCGCCGGTTTTTGACAGCGAATGGTTCCAACAGTAAGGGGTCTCGACTGATCGTTGCGGTTCCGTTCACTCGAACCGTAATCGGTACACCCGGTATCATAAACAGAAGCGATACTGATCCCGTTTCAAGTATATTTCTAAAAGTGTCATATCGACGGTTGCCGGGTCTGTCAGGTAATAACAGTGTGTCATTGCTGTTGAGTTTGACAAAACCCGGTGCATCACCCCGTGGGCTTATATCAGTATTGCCTGCTTTGTCAGTAGAGGAGATGCAGCAGAATGGTGACAAGGCGATGAAACGTGCCATGGATTCAGTGACAACCGGGCTGGCCTTATCCCATATTACCTGGGTGGTATTGCCACAATGTTCACGCAGGGTTTGCTCATCAGATAAAAAATGGTCTTGATTGATCGTTAACCCTAGTGGTTTTAGGCTCATCTAATTGTTCTCAGTTTACGTAGTTTTATATAAAGCTTGTGTTTCTGTACTTACGTATAGTCTTTGCTTGGCAAAACACCGTTGGCCACTTTTGCTTTTAATGTCTCAGGCACACCGAAAGCGAGCCCGGCAAGTGAACCAATTAGCATGGCTCGACCACAGCTATCCCCACCACACCGGATGTTGTCTCGAATAAAATTTTCAAAATCTTGTGCACTGTTAAGAAGATGCCAGGCTACCGGTAATGCATGGTGCACGTAACACGCTCTCCCGAAAGTTTCACCAATGGCTACAGGGTCATAGTGCTCAATCTCGAGTGATTGTTTCAGCAGTTGGCTAATTTCACCGTCCGAATCCTCTACAGACGCCATGAGTGCTTTTTGCAATGGCTCACCATTCTTAAGCAGCTCTGCACATTTGTACGCTATGGTCAGGCCTTCCAGTACATTGCTATTCGTCGATATGACTTTCGCGGCCTGCAAAGTGATGTCAAGACTTTGATCAGCAGCAACTAGTGCAGGTAATACACAGAACGCTGGCATTTGATTGTCATCCATTCCAGAAGATTCTGGTATGTCGTCGCCTTCATTGATAATACGTGCAATCAGTTGCTTAGTAGGTTTGTCAGCGTAGCCAATGAAGTGACCGCAAGGACCAAACGCATCATAGAAGAGCTGCTGGTGCGCTGACGTTGTATAAGGTTCATTGAAAACAATATCACTGACCAGGCGTGCGGACTCACCATAGTGGGACAGATCACCGGTCAGTTTGCCTGTGTGTACAAATACGCCGCGTTTGCCTGTATAGACCAGCGGGTCTGGAGCACGAAATAAAAGTTCTCCCTGTTGTGACAGTGACTCGATCTGATCGGGATCGTACAACCAGTGCAAGCCCAGGCTGGCGGCGTCGGCAACCAGTGCGCCATAGATGGCATCGTATTTATTCATTATTCTATCCTGTACGCCAGACCCTGTATCAAGGCGGGTCCTGCAGTTTTTGCACTGAACATTGTTGTAACTACCTACCTATAGATAGGCGGCAGGGAAAATGGTTCCCGAAGCTATCCCTGACAGGGAGTTGGTTGAGGGAAGCGCCGATGTTTACAGCTTGATTTTAATGAAAATTCTGGATTACGCGAAATGCCCAGTACTTCGAAAAGACAGCAAGTGCGCATTAAGCGCGCGGCTTAAAGGAGCAATGACTATTTCTCTAAAGCTGTAACGCCAAGTAAATTCAGAAGCTTGAAATTCCCTTGCAGGCTTCAGTTCTAACTCAAGTCGAAGTAAAGGGACATAAAGTTGTTTGATATGTTTTTACGAAAACTCAACTTTATCCCCGCGCGAAATCAAACCGCCTTTGATGACTTCTGCATAGACACCCATGTCCATATGGTCGTAGTTTTTCTGCAGTAACTTGGGTGTTTTAAGATCGCGTTCACCGGTCGTTAGGTTGACTTCTGTAGCGGGGCAGCGCTTTGTACGAGAGACGATCTTTAATATCGCGGTGCCGATGCGAATATACTGATCAACCAATTCAAGTTCGGAGAATGGTTGCATGCCTGACAGGTGAATATTGCCGCGAAATCGCCGAGGGTCAACATCGTGTCCGATATCGTTTGAGAATTGAGCAACGCTTTCTCGGTTAATAATGGATACCGCATTCATCATCTCTTTAGAAACAACAGACACATCGGTGAATCGGTG